>JAWNZB010000057.1:0-14055 GCA_038447835.1 Candidatus Igneacidithiobacillus chanchocoensis
GAGAAAATGCTCAAAGAGGCTGGTGGAAATAAGGGGGTGGCTAGGATAGGAGGAGATAAGCTGAATCCGGGAATTCTTGAGAAGTTATCTCGTTCTGCTGCCTCTGTTGGTAGTAAAGTTTCGGCGCGTATTCTTCGTAAGTCTGATGCGGTGCCTACAACTGTGCACCTGGGGGGTGATCCAATTAGTTTTCAGGTTGAAGATGTTGAAAATGTTTCTGCAGAATATGATGGATTTAGCCAAGTCTTCTCGAAAATGCGGAATATGTACAGATATGTCAGGGATAGTCTAGACCTATGATTAGCTACTGGAAATGGTTTTTTTACGGTTCAGGAGATGGGCCTGGATTGCGAAGGTTTTTTGATCTATGGATTCTGCTTCATTTGGGGGTCGGTGCGCTGTTTGCATATTTCCTTCCAATCACTTTGGAAAAATCGGGTGCTAGCCTAATTTTGCCATTGTCTGGAATTTTTATAGGATTATCTTTCGCTTGGGGAGGGAATGCTCTAGCTCTCCTGCAAACCTCGGAAATTATTGAGCTAACAACTCACAGGCGTGGCGGATACGTGGAATACTTATACACATATCAGTCAGCTATTCTTCTAATACTAATTTCACTATGTCTTTGGGGAGTTGCCGGACTAGGTATTTTTGACAAGGTTTGGCCAATTTGTCGAACCGGAATCGCCTACAAATCTATCGTACTAATTCTCTTTGCAGTTTCTAGCATGAGCTTGAGGGAATGTTGGCATGTTGTCCTTGGTGCGCAATATATGTTGTTAATAAGAGTTATGGTTCAGAAAAAAATAAATAAGAAAAAGGCGATGCGTAATCGGCCTTTTAACAGGAAATAGATTTTGAAAATATAGAAAAAGACCTGTGTTAATTATCAAAAATAGTATAAATTTTTTATGTTTTTTTATAGTTGACATTTTTCTTTGCGTTTTTATTTTTTTCAGCTAAGGGTTCGTTTATTTTGGGTCTGTAGTTTGTCCTGTGGTGTTTCCTATTCGGTACTATATGTAATAGATGTTGCGATGATTGCGTTTCGATGTCTAACTGTATCTCCTAGAGGACGTGTTATTATTGATTTTTCTGCGGCCCACAAGTAATCATCGAGGTGTCGCGCGTGAGGCGTATTTTCGAGTGCTATGCTCTCTGCTATTCTGCGCTAAAGCCTCGGATAGCCGCAGATGAGCCCAGAGACCAAAGCACGACAGCAAATCGACCAAAAGCTCGAGCAAGCAGGCTGGGTGGTGCAAGACATGCGCCAGCTCAACCTCGCGGCAAATCTGGGTGTAGCCGTGCGCGAATACCCCACAGACACCGGCCCGGCGGATTATGTGCTGTTCGTCGATCGGCAGGCGGTTGGCGTGATCGAGGCCAAGCGCAATGAGGCGGGCGAGAACCTCACTGTGGCCGAGGCGCAGACCGAGCGCTATGCCAACGCCGCGCTCAAGTGGCGCAAGGACGCTGCGCCGCTGCGCTTCCTGTTCGAGGCCACCGGCGAAATCATCCGCTTCACCGACGGGCGCGATCCCGCGCCGCGCTCGCGCGAAATTTTCCATTTTTTGAAGCCCGAAACCCTCGCCGTCTGGGTCGAGCAGCCCGATACCCTGCGTGCCCGTCTTGCCCAGCACATGCCCGCCCTGGCCGAACAGAACTTGCGCGACTGCCAAGTCAGCGCCGTCGCTGGCCTGGAGCAGTCGCTGGCGCAGAACAAGCCCCGCGCGCTGATCCACATGGCCACTGGCGCCGGCAAAACCTTTACCGCTATCACCGCCGTCTACCGCCTGCTCAAGTTTGGCGGCGCCAAACGCATTCTGTTTTTGACCGATACGCGCAACCTTGGCAAGCAGGCGCACCAGGAATTCATGGCCTATGTACCGCCCGACGACGGCCGCACCTTTACCGAGCTGTACAACGTCCAGCGCCTCTCTAGCCCCACCATCGACCAGGGCGCCAAGGTCTGCATCAGCACCATCCAGCGCATGTACGCCATCCTCTCCGGCGAGCCCATCGACGAATCCGCCGAAGACATCTCGCTTGCCGAACTGCGGCAAACCGACAGCCAGAGCAAGCTCGTGCGCTACAACCCGGCCGTGCCGGTGGAAACCTTCGACTTCATCATCATCGACGAGTGCCACCGCAGCATCTACAACACCTGGAAGCAGGTGCTCGACTATTTCGACGCCTTTCTCATCGGTCTCACCGCCACGCCGGACAAGCGCACCTTCGGCTTTTTCAATGAAAACATCGTGGCCGAATACACCTACGAGCAGTCGGTTGCCGACGGTGTCAACGTTGGCTACGACGTGTATGAGATCGAGACCGAAATCACCCAGAAAGGCGCCGAAATCAAGGCGCGCGAATGGGTCGATCACCGCGACCGCGCTACCCGCAAGCGCCGCTGGAGCGAGACCGAGGAAGACACCCCCTACACCGGCAGAGAGCTCGACCGCTCCGTGGTCAACGTGAGCCAGATTCGGCAAGTCATCCAGGCCATGAAGACCGCGGTGGAAACGCAGATCTTCCCCGCCCGCAAGGAAACGCCCAAGACCCTCATCTTCGCCAAGACCGACAGCCACGCCGACGACATCATCCAGATCCTGCGCGAGGTTTACGGCCAGGGCAACGCCTTCTGCCGCAAGGTGACCTACAGCGAGAAAGACGCCGAAGGCATCCTCAGCAGCTTTCGCAACGACTACCACCCGCGCATTGCCGTCACCGTCGACATGATCGCTACCGGCACTGACGTCAAACCGCTGGAGGTGCTGCTCTTCATGCGCGATGTGCGCTCACGCGGCTACTACGAGCAGATGAAAGGCCGCGGCGTGCGCAGTCTCGATGCCGACGGCCTCAAGCGCGTGAGCAACAGCGCCGACGGCGCCAAAACCCGCTTCGTGCTCATCGACGCCGTGGGCGTGGAAAAAAGCCTCAAGACCGAAAGCCGTCCGCTGGAAAAAAAGCCCGGCGTCCCGCTCAAGGACTTGCTGCAGGGCGTGGCCCTGGGCCACCGCGACGACGACACCGTGCTCTCACTCGCCAACCGCCTGCTGCGCTTAGCCAAGCAGCTCGACGACAAGGCCCAAGCGCGCATCGCCCAGGTGAACGGCGGGGTGCCCGTGGGCGAACTCGGCAAGGGCCTGATCGCCGCCCTCGACCCCGACGCCATCGTGCAGACCGCGCTGACCAACGCCCAGGCCCAAGGCATCACCCGCAGCGAAGATACTCTGCTGCCCGAAGAGATTGACGCCGCCCGCGCCCAGCGCGTGGCCGCTGCCTGCGCGCCCTTCGACCAACCCGCCCTGCGCGACGCGATTGAAAACGCCCGCCGCGAACGCGAGCAGCTCATCGACCACATCAACCCCGACCAGATCATCTTTAGCGGCTTTTCCGAGCAGGCCGAGGGCGAAGCTCGCCAAGTCATTCAGAGCTTTGCCGACTATCTTCAGCAACACCGCGATGAAATCGCCGCGCTCGGCTTTTTCTACCAGCAGCCCTACCAGCGCCGCGCCCTCACCTTCGCCATGATGGAGGAACTGCACGAGCACTTAAGCCACCCGCCACTACTGCTCACCGCCGAACGCCTGTGGAGCGCCTACGCCCGCGTGCAGGCCAGCCGCGTCAAGGGCCAGAGCACCCGCCGCCAGCTCACCGACCTGGTCAGTCTGGTGCGCTTTGCCTTGGGGCTGGACGGCGAAGGCGCCGAGCTGCGCCCTTTTGCCGACGAGGTCGACCGCCGCTTTCAGCAATGGATCTTCCGCCACAACGCCCAGCGCGGCACCGCCTTCACGCCGGAGCAAACCGAATGGCTGCGCCTGATGAAAGATCACATCGCCAGCAGTTGCAGCATCGCCCGCGACGACTTCGACTACGCCGAACTCGCCGATAAAGGCGGCCTGCAGCGGGTGTGGCAGGTGTTTGGGAATGAGCTCGATGGGTTGATGGAGGAGATGAATCGGGAGTTGGTGGGGTGAGTAGTGCTCGCAGCCGTCAGATATGGCGGTGCACGTCCATCCGTTCGTGCAGGATGCGGATTACCACTACCGTTTCACTTTGAATCATGTAATAAGCAACATGGTGTTCGGCCCGAAGCTGCCGATAGCCCGGCCGAATGCTGTCGCAACTAGGCGCCGAGAAGGGGGCAGAGGCAAGATCGCTGAGGCGGGCATGCAAAGCGTCTACATATCGCTCCGCCTGTGCGATACCCCATTGCTGCATTGAGTAGCGCCAGATGTCTTCCAAATCCTGTAAAGCCGCCGGGGTAAGCCGGAATTCAGCCATGGCCGGCCATCATCCGCGCCTTGAACGCCGATAGATCAAAAGGTTGCGGTGTGCCGCTGTTCTCGCCCTCGATGAGCGCCGCGCGCAGAGCTTCTAGCTGGGCCATGCGTTCCTGCTCTCGGCGAATGAGGTCGCGGATGTATTCGCTGTCATTGGTGTAGTGCCCCGCTTGAATCTGGGCTTTGATCCAACTGTCTTGCTGATCGGTGAGCGTAATGGTTTTGCGCACGGTGGGCATGGCATGCTCCTATGAACGAGGCTTTCATCATAATATTGGTGCGTATTTGCGTCAAAATGTCTCTGGCGATGAAGAGGGCGCGGCTCGATTGGCAATCCATCGAGCCGCGCCGGTGTTGCGCCTACCGCGATTCGGTGGTGCACTTGGCGGCATGAAAAGACGCAGGGTTGAGGAGTACCGGTTGATTGGTGGAGTTGGTGGAGAGAGTGATTTGCCAACTGGGCGGCAGTACGCACGCACCGATGAGCTATGCGTCTGGGTTGGTGGTGGCCTGCCTTCATGCCGGAACAGACCGAATGGCTGCGCTTGATGAAAGACCACATCGCCAGCTCCTGCAGCATCACCCGCGACGACTTCGACTACGCCGAACTCGCCGACAAGGGCGGCCTGCAGCGCGTGTGGCAGGTACTTGGTAACGAGCTTGATGGGCTGATGGACGAGATGAATCGGGAGTTGGTGGCGTGAGTGAGTTACCAAATGGATGGCAGTTCGCGCGCCTCGACGAGTTATGTATCTGGAGTAGTGGTGGCACGCCGAAACGCTCGGAACCGAGCTACTTCGGCGGAAAAATTCCTTGGATAACTATTTCCGATCTGAACGATGGATTGGTTACCCACACTGCAGAGTCTTTAACTGATGCGGGTGTCCTCAATAGCTCCGCCAAGATTGTGCCGAAAGACACAGTTCTGGTCGCTCTCTATGGATCGATAGGCAAGTTGGGGATCACGACTGTCCCCTCAACCACAAACCAGGCTATTGCCTGCGCGCTACCCGATCGAGAGGCATTCGATCCGCTCTACTTATTTCATTTTCTCAGAGCTACGCGACATGAGCTTGCGTTGCAGGGGACGGGTGTAACTCAAAAAAATATTTATCTTGGCGATATCAAGGCCTTTATTGCGCCCATAGCACCTCGCGCCGAACAAACTCGCATCGTCGAAAAACTCGAAGAACTGCTCTCCGACCTCGATGCCGGAGTGGCTGAGCTGAAAGCGGCGCAGAATACGCTCTCGCAATACCGCCAGTCGCTGCTCAAGGCTGCCGTCGAAGGCGCGCTCACCGCCGAGTGGCGCGCTGCCCACGCTCCCCTCCCCCCTCGCGGGGGAGGGGTTGGGGGAGAGGGGGCAATGCACCCAGCCGCCGGCCCACAGGTGTGTGCCTCCGGCAATACGGAAGCCATGTCCGGGCATGCCGTGTCATCGATGGCACTGACTGCGCCCCTCCCCCCTTGCGGGGGAGGGGTTGGGGGAGAGGGGGCACATACCCGCCAACTCACCCCCCCCCTGCAACAGCAGCATGCCCGCACGCTGCGCCGCGAACAAACTCCGCAGGAACAAGCGCTCTGGCAACAACTGCGCGGCAAGCGCTTTGGCGGATTCAAATTCCGCCGCCAGCAGCCGCTGGGGCGCTACATCGCTGACTTTGTGTGTTTTGAAAAGCGCCTGATTGTAGAACTGGACGGCGGGCAGCATGCCCAGCAGCAAGAATACGATGCTGCGCGCGATGCCTGGCTACGCGAGCAGGGATACCGCGTACTGCGATTTTGGAATAACCAATGGCAGGCAGAGCAGGGCGCCGTGCTGGACGCTATCTGGCGTGCGCTGAATGAGGATGCGCCCCCTCTCCCCAACCCCTCCCCCGCGAGGGGGGAGGGGCTTGCCCTGCCTCCACGGCCCGCGGAAGCGCACAGGTCCAGTGCGTGCTCGATGAATACTCAGGGGCATGCTACCGCTCCGGTGCTTGCTGAAGATGCGCCCCCTCTCCCCAACCCCTCCCCCGCGAGGGGGGAGGGGCTTGCTTGCGAGACTGGCGCGCAACTGCTGCAGCGCATCCTCCAGGAGCGCCGCGCCCGCTGGGAGGCCAAGCAACTCGCCAAGTTTGAGGCCCAGGGCAAAACCCCACCCAAGGACTGGCAGAAAAAATACCCCGAACCCGTCGCCCCTGATACCACCGGCCTGCCCGAATTACCGGAGGGGTGGGTGTGGGCGAGTATTGATCAACTCGTCGCCGAGTCTTCCTACGGGACATCAGTAAAGTGCAGCTATGAAAGTGACGGCACTCCAGTGCTACGAATTCCAAACGTGAGTGGCGGAAGCTTGGACCTTCGAGATATGAAATTCTCGACCGCGGATCTGGATCTAGGTAAGGACGATCATCTGAGTGTTGGAGATGTACTCGTGATCAGAACTAACGGCAGCATCGGTTTAGTGGGCCGTGCGGCTGCTGTGGTCAGCGAGCTATCAACGCCGCATTACTTCGCCTCGTATTTGCTGCGTCTGCGCTGTACGGAGGTAACTTGCGTTCACCGTTGGATACTCGCGGTGCTCACTGCACCAACAGGCCGCCAATGGCTAGAGGCGCGAGCGGCATCCTCGGCTGGCCAGCACAACATCAGCCTTTCCACGTTGCTCACAATGCCGTTGCCACTTCCGCCACTTGTGGAGCAAATCAGGGCGCTGACAGAAGTTGAATACCGACACGATTCGATTAAATCGCAAGAGGTGGCGTTGGAATTTTCACTCAAACAATCCGTCGCCCAACGCCAAAACATCCTGCGCGCCGCCTTTGCGGGTCAACTGGTGCCGCAAGACCCCTACGACGAACCCGCCAGCGTCTTGCTCGAACGCATCCGCGCCGAGCGTGCGGCGCGCAAAGCGCCGGGCAAGCCGCGCGGCCGCAAGCCCAGCGAGGTCACGCCATGAAGTTGTGCATGCCGAAGGTCGGCAGATTCTTTGCGTCCAAGGCGTCATCCACAAGCTGTTTTGTGTCTCATCAAATTGAAAATCTCGGACGCAAGTCTGCGCGATGCCGCACGACCAAAGGTAACCTGATGAACGCACCCTCCCTCGCCCAAAAAGTCTGGAACTTCTACCACACCCTGCGCAGGGCCTTTGCTAGCCAACTAGTGCGGCAAGACCCCAACGACGAACGCGCTGCGCCCGATGCCGTGAAAAAGCCGCGTATCTGCCAAGCCAAGGAGGCCGCATGAGTCAGGAAGCAGCGTACCGGCAAAGCCTGGTACGAGAGTTGGTGGCGCTGCCCGCTGAAACGGGTTGGGTGGAGTTCAAGCACAACAATGCCGATGCGCAGCAAGTCGGTGAGTACCTTTCTGCGCTATCTAATTCAGCGGCGCTTGATGGCAAAGCTTTCGCCTACCTGCTGTGGGGCATCGATGATGCGTCTCGAACAATTGTTGGCACCGATTTCGATCCACAGGCCAACAAGATTGGCAACGAGGAGTTGGAGAGCTGGCTGCTGCGTCAACTCTCGCCGAAGATCGACTTCCGGTTCCATATTGTGGAAATGGAATTGGGTCGCGTCGTACTGCTGGAGATCGGTCGCGCCTTTCGTCATCCGGTACAGTTTGCTGGCGTGGAGTTTATCCGCATCGGCTCATACAAAAAAAAGTTGAAAGACTTCCCCGAAAAAGAGAGAGCCTTGTGGCGAATTTTTGATGCCACGCCCTTCGAGGCAATGCCAGCTCTGGAGAGAGCGAGCGCAGAGGATGTGCTACGTTTGCTGGATTACCCGGCTTACTTCGATTTGTTGGGACGACCGTTGCCCGACAATCGCGAGGGAATTTTGCAGGCACTTGCGGCAGATGAGTTGATTGAACGTCGCGAGGGTGGCGTATGGAGCGTACGCAATTTAGGTGCCATCCTTTTTGCAAAGCGTCTCGCGGACTTCAGTACCCTCAAGCGCAAGGCTGTGCGCGTCATTGCTTACAAAGGCCAAAGTAGGGTAGAAACTATCCGCGAACAGGAGGGCTATCGGGGATATGCGGCTGGTTTTGAGGGGTTGATTGGCTATATCAATGGCCTGTTGCCGAGCAACGAGGTGATTGGCCAGGCGCTACGCAAGACGGTGCCTATCTACCCGGAACTGGCGATTCGAGAATTGGTAGCCAATGCGCTGATCCATCAGGATTTTTTTGTCAGTGGCAGCGGTCCGATGGTGGAAATTTTCGATGACCGCATGGAAATTACCAATCCCGGTTTGCCATTGGTGGATACGGCTCGCTTCCTCGATAATCCGCCGCGCTCGCGTAACGAGGCGCTGGCCTCGCTGATGCGGCGCGTCGGGATTTGCGAAGAGCGGGGCAGCGGTGTGGATAAGGTGGTTTCGCAAACCGAGTTTTACCAGCTACCAGCCCCGGCGTTTGAAACGACAGGCGAACATACGCGCGCAACTTTGTTCACGCCGCGATCTCTGACGAGGATGGATCAGGCTGACCGTATTCGTGCCTGTTACCTGCACGCTTGCTTGCGTTACGTGCAGCGGGATTTCATGACCAATGCTAGTTTGCGCGAGCGTTTCGGTATTGAGCAGCAAAATAGTGCGCTGGCGTCGCGCTTGATCAAGGAAGCCCTGATGGCGAGGGTCATCCGTGCGCACGACGAGGACGCCTCGCGGAAATACATGAAGTACCTGCCAGCTTGGGCTTGAGCCTCATTTGATGACTTGCGTGGACAAGGCTACACTTCGCACATGGATCATTGATTTTATGCATATAAATCAATTTGTTGCATTCGAAAATCTTATTTGATGGTTATTTGATTGAAGTCCGGGCAATTCGCCTGTCTTGCCCGCCTGTACCAATACCGACTGCAGGAACCATAAAACGATGAACGCCTCCTCCCTCGTCCAGAAAGTCTGGAACTTCTGCCACACCCTGCGCGATGACGGCGTGGGCTATGGCGACTATCTGGAGCAGCTCACCTACCTGCTGTTCCTCAAGCTTGCCCACGAATACGCGCAGCCGCCCTACAGCCGCCCCACACAAATCCCCGCAGGCTATGACTGGCCGAGCCTGACGGCCCGCACGGGCGAGCCGCTGGAGTCGCACTACCTGGCGGTGCTGCACCGGCTGGGTGACATGCCCGGCATGCTCGGCGCGATCTTTTTCAAGGCGCAGAACAAGATTCAAGACCCGGCCAAGCTCGCGCGCCTGGTGCAACTGATCGACGCGGAAAACTGGATCAGCCTCGGCGTAGACACCAAGGGTGACCTGTACGAAGGGCTGCTGCAGAAAAACGCCGAAGACACCAAGAGCGGCGCGGGCCAGTACTTCACGCCGCGGGCGCTGATCGAAGCGATGGTGGCCTGCGTGCGGCCCGAGCCGATGAAGACCATTGCCGATCCGGCCTGTGGCACCGGTGGGTTCTTCCTCGGCGCCTACCACTGGCTGACCCGCCCCGGCGCGCAGCTCAACGCCGCGCAAAAGAGGTTTCTGCGCGAGCAGACCTTTTACGGCAACGAGATCGTCGCCAACACCCGCCGCCTGTGCCTGATGAACCTGTTTTTGCACAACATCGGCGAGCTCGACGGCGAGCCCTCGGTGGAACGCTCCGACGCGCTGATCACCGAGCCCCTCCGCAAGGTGGATTATGTACTAGCCAATCCGCCCTTCGGCAAAAAAAGCAGCATGACCATCACCAACGAGGAAGGCGAGGAAGACCGCGAGGCGCTGACCTACCAGCGCCAGGACTTCTGGGAGACCACCTCAAACAAGCAGCTCAACTTTTTGCAGCACATCGTCAGCATGCTGAAGGTGGACGGCAAGGCCGCCGTGGTGCTGCCCGACAATGTGCTGTTCGAGGGTGGCGCGGGCGAGAAGATTCGCCGCAAGCTGCTGGAAAACTGTGACGTGCACACCATTTTGCGGCTGCCCACCGGTATCTTCTACGCCCAGGGCGTAAAGGCGAATGTGGTGTTCTTCGACAATGCGCCCAAGGACGGCCGCGTGCATACCCGCGGTGTGTGGTTCTACGACCTGCGCACCAACAAACACTTCACCCTTAAGACCCGGCAGCTCAAGCTCGACGACCTGCAGGATTTCATTACCTGCTACCACCCGGAAAACCGGCACGAACGCCAGGAAACCGAGCGCTTTCGCTACTACCCCTACGAGGAGCTAATCGCCCGCGATAAGGCGAGCCTCGATGTTTTCTGGCTCAAGGACGATAGCCTCGACAATCTTGCTGACCTGCCGCCGCCGGAAATACTGCAGCAGGAAATCATCGATCACTTGGAGGCGGCGCTGGCGGCCTTTCGGGATGTGGCCGCAGGGCTGGGGCGTTCTACCTAGACTACTGGCAACAAAAAAGGCCCCGAGGGGCCTCAAGCGGGGCGAGTGAACTCTTAGTGTTTCAGCCGGCAGGAGCGGAAGTGCTTGCCGACCAACATCAGGAACTGGATGGTTTCTTGGGTTTCCGGTTTCTTCATGATGTCGAGCAGGCCAAAGATGCCACCTTTGGGCGCGGGTTCCTTTGCCGCCTCCTCGGTAGCGCCGGCCAGGCAGTGGAGAAAATCGGTAAGGATGTGTTGCTCATCCATCTTCTCCACCACGCCGAGTACGCGGTCCAGGACCCCGGTGCGTACTGCCCGGTCGAGCAGGCACATGGCATCGGTGGCCAGGGTGGCGAGACGGGTGACCATCTCGTCGCTCATGGAGTCGCCCGCAGCACCCAACATGCGGGCGATGTGAACGATGCGATCCAGGTCGCCGTTGTGCACCAGAGCCGAGATGGCGGGCAGGGCGTTGGCGAGCTCTGCCCGGTTGACGCGGTCTAGGAGATCCAGCCCGCCGGTGGCGATTTCTGCCAGCCGGCCGACCATTTCATCGCTCATGGAGTCGCCCGCGGCACCCAACATGCGGGCAAGGTGGACGATGCGATCGAGATCGCCATTGTGGACCAGGGCAGAAATGGCCGGAATGGCACGGGTGAGGTCGGCCCGTTCCACCCGATCCAAGAGGTCCAACCCGCTGGTACCGATTTCTGCCAGCCGTCCTACCATTTCATCGCTCATCGAATCCCCTGCGGCACCCAGTAGGCGGGCGAGGTGGACGATGCGCTCTAAGTCCCCATTGCGGACGAGGTGCAGCAGGGCGGTCTGTGCCTGTTGTAGCTCGTCTTCCTGATGGGTATCAAGTACAGCTGCCATGGGTCACCTCCTCAGAGCAAGCCGCGCGCGGTCGCCCAATAGAGCTTGTTGTACGCCATCTTGAAGGCATGCACCGCACCCGTGGGGGCCTTGGGCTGCGGCGGGTTCTGGTAGTTGAACATGGCGTAGGTCGCCCGATCCTTACCGGCCTCGATAAAGCAGAAGACCTTGCCGTCGTAGCTCTTTACCGGACGGCCCATCTTCACCACCGCTGCCACATTTTCCGCTGCCGTCTCGGCCTCGAAGTGAGCGGTGGAACCGGCCTTGGAAATCGGCAGATTGGTGGTATCGCCGAGGACGATAACATTCTTGCCATGCTCGCCTTCCATGTGCAGGGAGTGGCGATTGGTGGGGATCCAGCCATTTTCCCCCAGCCCGTTCTTTTCGATGACTTCTTGCCCCTTGTGCGGAGGCACGGCTACTAACAGGTCGTAGGCCACCTCGCCGCCTTCTTCGCTCAGCACCTTGGCATTCTTGCCGTCCACTTCCTTCATATTGAAGAGGGTCTCGTACTTGATACCCTTGGCGTCGAACTCCGGCGCCGCCCACTTGGCCACATTCTCGAGACTATGCACCCGACCGATGGGGTAGGTGTAGTAGAACTCGGTTTTATCGAGCAGGCCGCGATCCTTGATGAAGTCGTACATGGCAAAGGTGACTTCCAGCGGGATCATCGGGCACTTGTGGGGCAGGCCCACGGTAATCACGATGCGTCCACCCTTGAAGTCTGAAAGCTGCTTGTAAAACTCCACCGCATTCTCGGCCGAGTAGCAGTTGACGGAGTTTTCCTTGAGACCAGGAATGTTCTCGGGCAGGGGACGGGAACCCGTGGAGATGACGATGAGGTCATACTCGTGCACCTTGCCGCTCTTGCACTTGACGTGGTTGTGGGCGAGATGGAACTCCTCGACCGGATCGACATGAAAATCGATGCCTGGCTCGAGGAGACTCTGCTGCTCGCGGACCAATTCGTCGGGGGTTGCCCGGCCCATGGCCACGTACAGCCAACCGGGCTGATAAACGTGCTCGTGGGTTGCCGACAGCATGGTAATGCGCGCCTTGCCCGTCTTCATTTCGTGATGGATACGCCGCGCCAGATGATTGGCGAAGATCGTACCCCCCATACCACCACCAACGACCAGAATTCTCATGGTATTACTCCTCGTACCTGTGCTTACTTGGCCTTCCGCACCCGGATGTGGAAGGTGCCTTCACTGTCTTGATCGGTGTCGACCATCTCATGACCCACCTTGTGTACCCACTCGGGCACATCCTTGGCGGAGCCTGCGTCGGTGGAGAGCAACTCCAAGGTGTCACCCACCTGCATGCTCTTCATATTGGAGATGAGTTCCATCAACGGGCCCGGGCAAAAACTGCCGCGGGCATCGACTGTACGTTCTGCCATCACACACTCCTTTTTGCTTCTCTCGTCACCGCTGGGCTGGGAAGAAACCCGCCCATCCTTGTTGCTGCCTCAGAAGGTCAGGACCTGACAACCTTCGGCATCGCTGAAAAACTTGGTCAATCCCATGGCACCAGCAACGATGGGCTCGAGGTCGTCCTCTTTGACCCCCATCACATCCATGGCCATGGAGCAGGCCCAGATCTTGGCGTCACCCAATTCCACCGCCTGCTCAAAAATCTGAAAAAACTCCGGCACCTTGTGCTCTTCCATTTTTTTGCCGAGCACGCCGCTGGCCGGCGCTTGTTTGCTGTGCCCCTTGATGAAGTGGGGGAAAGCGTTCATGGATAGAAATACCTGCACATCGCTGCCCGATACCGCCGCCACCGACGCCGCCATGGCCGCAAACTGTAGATGTTCGCGGTCGCCGTTAAGACAAATGATGAACATGCCTGCCATACATACCCTCGCCGTAGTGAGTCTGGTCGAGTGAAGCATTTCTTGTTCCATTATTGATAGGTAATATTCGGAAAAAATTATTTACTCTAATAATCAGTTTGATGAAGAATTTTTCCGAATGAAAAACCTCTGAGAAATGTCTATTAGGCAGACAGCGACATGACATTGTCATGACGTTGTCATGCCAGAGAATTCTCGCTCTAGGCCTGACATTTGTCATTAGTGATTGTCATGACATTGGGCGTATGTCATGGCTACGTTTCCGTTGAAAATTATTATTTATTTATGTGAATCAAATAGTAAAACACCTATCTCCAAATTGTTTACGTTGGCACGTATCCTGCTTTTCGATTAGTGCGGTTTATTGTCTGCAATTCGGAGGAGTATTACACAATGAAAAACACGCTACGTTGTCGTAAACGCTGGGTCGCCTGCGCCTTCGGTCTGGCACTCGCTGCCAGCCCCATGGTCGCCTCTGCCGCCATTGGTCAGGCCTGTTTGTTTGGCATGGGTCGTTTGCTGGGTACGGGTGCAGTAACGGCCGTAGATGGGGCTGCTGGTGGCGGCATCAACCCCTGGGCGGTAATTTCCGGTTATGGCACCAACCAGCAGATTGGTGGCACCGCCTTTTACTCCCATGTGCTGCTCAATAACTACAATATGGACGCCTATGGCGCTTCTGTCGGCATCTTCAACCGTATCGAGCTTTCTTTTGTCCGTCAAA
>JAWNZB010000161.1:0-2595 GCA_038447835.1 Candidatus Igneacidithiobacillus chanchocoensis
CGTTGGAGATGTGGGCGTAGGACGTGTACAGGTTGGTGCGTTTGGACAGAGCATAGGTATAGCCGATGGCATACTGCTTGCTGGTGGAATTGGCTAAGTCCTTGTTCTTCGACTGGGTGTAAGAAGCCAGAATGGCCCCAGGACCGACCGGCACTGTAGCGCCCAGCATCCAAGCTTGCAGCTTGCCGGCACTGGTGCCATCAAAATTGCCCAACTTGTTCTCTGCGTACATCGCGGCCAGCTTGGCCACGCCCAGATCATAAGTGCCGACCAGCATAGCGTGCTTGGCTGCAGGATTGCCGTTGTTATAGTTCACGCGCAGGTAGTCCAGACCAACCATCAGGGGGCCATTGTTATAGCCGCCATGCAGGTTGTAAGCACCCGTAGTTTTGTTGGGGGTCGTCGGCATGGGGGGCAGACCGTCGCCGAACACATAGCCAGCACCGAAGTTGAAGCCAGCAAAGTTCGGGGAGACATAGGCCACCATCTGGCTGGCGCGAGACGGGGCGCCGATGGCGCCGATGTTGCCGATTGTGCCCGTCAGGCCGTAGCCGAACGGGTCAACAGCGGCTTGGTCGTTGAAGGTGAAGGTGTACATGCGGCCAGCGGCTACGGTACCGAAATCGCCCTTCAGGCCAATCATGCTGGTACGGCCCATGAAGCCGCCGCCGGTGCAATACTGGTTGCCGATCGCAGTCACATAGCCTCCAGAGCTAGTGCTAGGAGTCACCGAGCCTCCAGTGCTAACTGCAGAGCTACCGCCGTTGGCGCAGAAGCCGGTTTCTGCCTGAAACATAGCCGTCAGGCCACCGCCCAAGTCTTCTGTACCCTTCAGGCCGATGCGCGAACCGGACTGGATGCCGGTGCCCAGCTTGGTCACGCTGCCGTTACCGTTGCTGTAGTGCGCAACGCCCAAATCAATGATGCCGTAAAGCTGAACGCTGTCAGCCGCTTGGGCGGCGCCCATGCCGAATGTGCCGAGCACAGCCAGTGCGATAAGTGATCGTTTCATGTGTACTTCTCCAGTAGCTTGTTGGAAAGCGCAGCGCCCTGAATGAGGGCCACTGCTTGGCGCTGAGCTCTCTCAATGAGAGGTTTGCAGCGCAACCAACTCCAATCGGGGATAGGAGCTGTTCGTATTGCACCACTGTGATGAAGTGCGTGCAACCTCGTTGTCCCAAAGTTGTGCATGCTGGCCGATTATGTCGCAATAGAGCAACAACTTTGCACATCCCCAGCTGAGCCTATGCCACACGCTGCCCAAATGGGCCTACTCGCTATAGAGGAGAGAACGTGGTCACCATACCCAGCAGCACAGCCTAGCCGGTGTACACAGCATGGGGCTTTTCATGGCAGAACCTGTGACGGCGCCATAAGGCAAGTGCAGGCGTGCCCGCAGCGCCGAGCCCGCTGTTGCTACTGGCACTGGAAAGGAAAGCCATCACTGAGCTGTCCGAGGGCGTATGCAGGCCAGATGAACTCCGACACGGCACCCATTACCACCACTCCGGTTCACCATACTTGATTGGCCCATGAAGCCCTGCCTGCGTTACTTGCAACCTGGCTACCTGGCTACCTGGCTACCTGGCTACCTGGCTACCTGGCTACCTGGCTACCTGGCTACCTGGCTACCTGGCTACCTGGCCTACCAACCGCGCCTTACCTCGTGCCGGAACCTGTGCGGCCGCTGTTGCCGCAAAACCCGTTTTCAGACTTGAAACTGGCGGTAACGCCGCCGCCGCGGCTTTCGCTACCCTTGATGCCAAGGGACGAATTCGCGCCTGAGCACGTCGTCAAGCTAGTGGCCGAAGTGCCGCCGTTGGAGTCGCTGGAATACATTCTCGCCAGATCGGGGGGTGCTGTAGAGCTGCACGCGGCCGGTCGCTCAATGGTTGCACCCGAAGGTTGACGTCGAGAACGCACAGAGCAATCAGAGTTTTTCATACAAATTTTGTCCCACTGAGAGGTATCGGCGCTGACGAGAAAACTGCCTTAGCTCAATAAAGACGCATTGGCCATATCCCATTCGCTCTCTTGCCGTTTCGTGACAACTCCTTTAAGGGAAGCGAGCGCTCCGAAGCATTCAAGGGCTTCATGGGCAAAAATCGTGCCGCATTTCGATGCAAAGGGCTCATTTATAACTTTTTTGCTACGAATGCTGCAGGCCGCCGTTTTCAGCTAAAGGACATAGGGCTGGGTGCGCAAAGCTGCATACGCAAAACCCCGTCGTGCTGCGTCGGCCAGCAGCAGATATCACGGCGACAAAATCCTGCGAGCTGGAAACAGGGAGTATCGTGTCGCTCAGAATCAAACTATTGCCCCAAAACGCCATACTGGTGCATCAGCTCGCTACTCCTGTGTCTGCACAATCGACAACTTTGACGCTATAAGTCATTTGCGCCGTCTTCGACAACATGGCGGAGGCGGAGCAGTATTTTTCGTGCGACATCTGCACGGCGCGCTCCACAGCGGCCCGTGACAGACCCATGCCGCTAACGGTGAAATGCATGTGGATGCGGGTGAACACCTTGGGATCGGTGGACGCGCGCTCGGCGTCCAGGTGCACGGTGCAGCCGCGTACATCCTGCCGCGCTT
>JAWNZB010000162.1:0-2593 GCA_038447835.1 Candidatus Igneacidithiobacillus chanchocoensis
GTATGCTCCGCGTTAATCTGTACCTTGCGAATATTGCGGCTGGGTATCCCGGCCTCATTGGCGATCGCACCGACAATATTTTTGACTTGCGCACCATGGCTTTCACCCACATCCAGCCGGAAGCGGCGCATAGGCACATCCTCCCCTCCCGATGCGGCACCACCGCGCGGCGGCCGTGCGCCCCGATCGTCTTCAGAGCGACGATGTGATGAGGGCGGCCGGCCCGAACTGACGGAGTCGCTGCGCATCGGCTTGGACACTGCGGCCTCAACGGGAATCAAGGGCCGCTCTTTCTGCACCATGTAAGCCAGCGCCGCAGCGATTTCTCCCAAACCCACATCGTTTTCCTGCTGATAATCCGCAATGAGGGATTCAAAAACCGCCAGATCCTGACTATTCAATACCTCCGACAACTGATCCTTGAACTGGCTCATCCGCCGATCTGCAACATCTTCCATACTGGGCAGATGCATCGCCGTGATCGTCTGACCCGTCGCCCGCTCGATGGCGCGCAGCAAGTGACGTTCGCGCGGCGCAACGAAGAGAATAGCGTCCCCGGTACGTCCGGCACGTCCCGTGCGTCCAATGCGGTGAACATAGGCTTCGGTGTCGTTCGGGATATCGTAATTGATCACATGGGTGATCCGTTCGACATCCAAACCGCGGGCCGCCACATCGGTCGCAACGACAATATCCAACGTCCCCGCCTTCAGTCGCTCAATGGTCTGCTCGCGCAAGGCTTGACTGAGATCGCCATTAAGAGCGCCACAGGCGTAGCCGCGCGCTTCCAGGCGCTCCGCCAACTCTACCGTCGCCGTTTTGGTGCGCACAAAAACCAGCCAGGCGTTACTCTCCTCTACTTCCAAAATACGGGTAAGGGCATCCAGCTTGTGGGTACCGCTGACCTGCCAATAGCGCTGGCGAATGGCGGCCACCGTAGTCGTCGCCGATTTAACACGGATTTCCAGGGGGTCGCGCAAATAGGTTTTGGCGATGCGGCGGATGGCATCCGGCATAGTCGCGGAGAAGAGTGCCACCTGCCGACCATCGGGCGTATGTTTGAGGATATCCTCCACCGCGTCAATGAAGCCCATGCGCAGCATTTCGTCGGCTTCATCCAGCACCACGGCCTGCAACTGGTCCAGACGCAGGGTTTTGCGGCGCAGGTGATCCTGAATGCGTCCGGGCGTACCCACTACGACCTGCACACCTCGCTGCAACTGCTTGAGCTGCAAAGTCATGGACTGTCCGCCATAGATGGGCAGCACGTGGAATCCAGGGAGGAACTTAGCGTAACTTTGCATGGCCTCAGCTACTTGTATGGCGAGTTCCCGGGTCGGTGCCAGCACCAGCAACTGCGGCACGCGCAGACTAAGATCGACGCGGCTTAACAGCGGCAAAGCAAATGCCGCAGTCTTGCCGGTACCGGTCTGCGCCAGACCGATAACGTCGCGCCCGGCCAGCAACGGCGGGATACTCTGCGCCTGAATGGGCGATGGCTGTTCGTAGCCGATCTCTGTCACCGCTTTTTGGATCGGTTCAGCGAGGGCGAAATCAATAAAACGGAGATCGGATTCTTGAGACATGAGCACACCTGGACAACGTAAGGAATTCAGCGTCCGCACTATACGCTAGTTGTGCACAACTTGCAGCGTTTTCTTCGCCCTACCAAAAGATGGCACAGACTCAGTCAGCGTCCAACACCGTCTGCAACTGCGTCTGGATTGCCGCATCGGCATCCGGCCCGATGGGGGTCTGGTCCGGCGTAAAAGTATCGGTGAAGGCATAGGCATAGCGGACATCCTGCAAGCCCAGACTACCGAAGAGACGCATCTCCCAGGAGATATCGTCAGCATGTGGCACCAGAGTCGGCCACTGCTCCGCCGTTTTGCTTTCCAGGATCGGCCCAAAAAAGATGGCACCCGGCTTGTTACGCAGGCGCATAGCGCAACTCCCAGCCGTACGTCCAGACATGGGCAGAAAATCGATGGTGCGGGTCAGACGCAGCTTACTATCCAGTGGCACATCAATAGGAACACCCAGAACCTTACCTTCTGCCGGCTGGGCCACCAGCTTGCAGCCCGCCGACTGCCATTGCGCGACATCCTGCGCCCCAAAGCGACTGGGCAGGAAAAGCACCTGCAAGGGGGCGATGGCGCTCAGTTCGGCTTGCAGCCCGGGGCGGAAGCGCGGTGCGTTAATGAGAATACCGCCCGCATCTTTATCCGCCATGAAATAGACGGCGGGGCTGCCTTGCCCGCCCTCCACATGGTAAATGTCCCGGTCAAAAAAGCCGCAGAGCTTCTGCATCGTCCTTCTCCTGCTACCCGACTGAATGTATCCCGCAAGTATAACCATAATCCGCAGCAGAACTCATCCCGCAGTGCATTGCGGGGTGCAGAGTCTGTGGCATAATGCCCCCATGAACATTCTCCTGCTGGTCGCAGCGCTCATCATCATCCTCGCCGGTGCCGAGGCTTTTACCAACGCGCTGGAGCACCTGGGCGACCGCCTGGGTATTTCCGAGGGCGTTACCGGTTCCATTTTCGCGGCGGTGGGCACGGCGCTTCCCGAAGCTATGGTGCCTATTGTT
>JAWNZB010000058.1:0-13808 GCA_038447835.1 Candidatus Igneacidithiobacillus chanchocoensis
GCCCTTACCAATCTCTTTGCTACCGATGTCCAGGCCCTCGGCCACATCAAGCTTTCGGCCAACTGGATGGCGGCAGTAAACGTTCCTGGTGAGGATGCGCGTCTGTACCAAACCGTGCGCACCGTTGCCGAAGAGCTCTGTCCCGCCCTCGAGCTCAGTATCCCGGTGGGCAAGGACTCCCTCTCCATGCAGAGTGTTTGGTCCGACAACGGCGTGCAGAAATCCGTAACCAGCCCCCTCAGTGTGATAATTACCGCCGTAGCACCGGTGGCTGATATTACCCAGACTTGGACTCCGCAACTGCAGGCCATCGACAACAGTCAGGTCTGGTTGCTGGATTTGGGACGTGGCCGCCTCGGTGCTTCGATCTTTGCCGAGGTCTTGGGGCAGATTGGTGCGGAGCCTGCTGACCTCGATGATCCCAAGCTCTTGCGCGCCACCTTCGACTGGCTGCGCCGCTTGCGCGAGCAGGGTATCGTCTTGGCCTACCACGATCGTTCCGATGGCGGCCTGTGGGCCAGTCTCTGCGAGATGTCCTTTGCGGGCCGCCGTGGTCTTCGCATCAGCATCCCCGAGCATGCGGATTCCTTCGCCTTTCTCTTTGCCGAAGAACCTGGGGTTTTGCTACAGGTTTGTGCCAGCCATGCTGCCTTGTTGCGGGAATTGGCCGCTTCGTTTGGCCTGCAAGATCACTTACATTGTCTGGGCGAGGTGCAGGTGGACTGGCGCCTGCGCATCGAGCAGGGAGATGTCTGCCTGCTCGATGAGGCGGCGAGCGAACTTATGCGTGCCTGGGCCGAAACCAGTCATCGCATGCAAGCCTTGCGAGACGATCCCGCCGCGGCGGAAGAGGCCTACGCCCAGATAGCGGCGAGTTCTCCGAGCCTTTTCAGTAACTGGCAGGAGGCGTCGCGCCCCGCCTTTTCTAGTCCGCCCCTCGGACAGGCCCGGCCGCAGGTGGCCATTTTGCGCGAGGAAGGCGTCAACGGCCAGATAGAAATGGCCGCTGCCTTTGTGCGCTGTGGTTTCGATGCCGTCGATGTGCACATGAGCGATCTCCTTTGTGGGCGCGATGATATTCGCAATTATCCCGTATTTGCTGCCTGCGGCGGCTTTTCCTATGGCGATGTGCTTGGGGCTGGGGCCGGCTGGGCAAAGTCGATTTTGTACCACCCACAATTGCGGGATCAGTTTGCCGACTATTTTGCCGACTCTACCCGTCTCGCTCTCGGTGTGTGCAATGGCTGCCAGATGCTGGCAGAACTACGCGAGCTGATTCCTGGCGCGGCACGATGGCCGCGTTTTCGCCGCAATCGCTCGGAGCAATTCGAGGCACGTCTGGCCATGGTCGAAGTGCTGCCCTCACCCTCTTTGCTCTTTGCCGGGCTGGAAGGGCTGCGTGCCCCAATCGTCATTGCCCACGGCGAGGGCAGGGCTGAGTTCTCCACCGCGGAACAAATAGTCAGCGCGCCAGTGGTGCTGCGCTATGTCGACGCCGCAGGTGAGGTAGCACAGCGCTACCCCGCCAACCCCAATGGCTCACCGGCGGGCATTACCGGTCTCTGCTCAGAGGATGGTCGCGTCAGTATCCTGATGCCGCATCCCGAGCGAGTGGTGCGTAGCGCGCAAATGAGCTGGCACCCCCACGATTGGAGCGCGGACACCCCTTGGTTAGAGATCTTCCGTAACGCCTATCGCGGCGTATCCTGACGGATTCGCCGCGCGAAACGCTTCAGAACAGATTTTTGATGGTATCGATCAGTTTTTCACCCGTGCCGCTTTCCGTGCTTGCCGTCGACGAAGTCACACTCGCCACCGGCGGGTAGCCCGTCAAGTAATCACTCACTCCGGGCGGAGCACTGGCGCTCTCTGCAGGCCCCGTTACCGATGCCGGGCGCGGGAAGGGTAGGCTCGGAGTCTTGGCTAAGGCAGTCTTCATATAGTGGATCCAAATGGGCAAGGCCTCCCGTGCGCCTGCGGCCCAGCGTCCCATGGTGCGGTTATCGTCGTAGCCGACCCAGACACTGGTGGTAATTCGAGGACTAAAGCCGTTGAACCAAGCGTTGTTTTCATTGTTGGTGGTGCCGGTTTTGCCGGCAATGTCGCTTCTCCCTAGGCTTTGTGCTGCAATGCCGGTACCGATCTTGATCACCTGCTGCATCATCTCGGTCATGAGATAGGCCACCCCTGGGGGCACGCTCGTACTCGTTGGTGGCGGTTCATAGCCCAGAGGACAGTTGAGCAGGGAGACCTGAGTGCCATTGCTTTCCACGATTTTGCGAATCAGATAGGGCTTGACCAAAAAGCCGCCATTGGAAAAGACCGCATAGCCGCGCGCCATTTGTAGTGGCGAGAAATCCCCGGAACCCAAGACCATGGAGGGTACTTGGGGAATTTGCTTGGCTGGGAAGCCGAAGCGTTGCACGTACTGGCTGGCATAAGGAATCCCAATATCCATGAGGATGCGCACGCTGGGCACGTTGTGGGAGTAGGCGAGATTCGCCCAAACCGGAATCGGGGTATTGGAAAACTGATTGCTATAGTTGGTAGGGCTATAGACCTTACCCGAGGGCAGGGTGATGGACAGCGGTGTGTCGGGTATCACGGTTTGCGGTGTCATGTAGGTATTGCTACCTGAGGCAAGCAGTGCCGGCGCGTCCATGGCGGCCGCGTAAACGAAGGGCTTAAAGCCTGATCCCGGCTGCCGGTAAGCAAATACCGCGCGGTTGAAGTGACTAAGCTCGTAGCTGAAGCCGCCGCTAATGGCGAGAATCGCACCGGTGTGGCTGTCGAGGCTAACGATTGCCCCCTGTACCTTGGGAACCTGGGTCAATTGCCAACCGCCACCACCCGAAGACCAAACATTCGCCCCCCATTCCTGACCCTTGCCGACAGTTACCGCACTCACGTAGGGTCGCAACCAAACTACATCACCGGGGTGCAGCACGGCGTCGACGCTGCGCGGCTTGGGTCCACCTACTCGGGCACGGGCCCAGGAAACGTCTTTCAGGGTGAGGGTTACGGTGTTTTTACCTTCGAGAGAAAGATCGGCGCTCTTGGCTGAGCTCGAAACCACGACTGCCCAGCGCAGATTGGCGGGATCGTGGGGAGGCAGCTCGCTGGGTCGTTTACCAGCTAAGGCTGCTTGTAGGGCACTGCCGTGTAGGCGGGTGATGGGGCCGCGATAGCTTTTGGGATCAAGGCTGGTCACACCCATGTCATAATTTTCGAGCCCGACCTCGAGGGCTTCATTGGCCGCGCGCTGATCCTGGGGGTCGATGCTGGTGTACACCTTGAGACCGGAGCGATAGGTAAAATCGGTGCCGAATTGTTGGCTCAGCCAGTTGGCAATCCAGTCGGTTACGTAGGGAGCGCTATTACTTGCTGCCTCGTGGTAACGCGATAAGACTTGCTTGGTTTTGGCAGCGGCCATTTCACTTCCGGTGATATAGCCGCGCTCATACATCCGGCGCAGTACGTAGTCGCGGCGCTTGATGGCCAATTGCGGGTTGACCACCGGATTGAGATACGACGGTGCCGGGGGCAGGCCGGCGATGGTTGCCATCTCGCCCAGACTGAGCTGGTCGACGCGCTTTCCAAAATAGGTTTCGGCTGCTGCCTCGACGCCATAGGCACCTTGGCCGAGATAGATCTTGTTGAGATAGAGCTCAAGAATCTGAGCACGGCTGAAGTGATCGGCCAGCTTATAGGCAAGAAGGATTTCGGCGACCTTACGGGTGATGGTTTTCTGTGGTGTCAAATAAAAGTTGCGCGCCACCTGCTCCGGAATGGTACTTGCCCCTTGCACTGGCGCCATATGGATGAGGTCGACCACAAAGGCGCGCAGAATGCCGGGTAGGCTCACCGGATAATAGAGCGGATTGTGGCTGTAGAAGTGTGAATTTTCGGCAGCAATGAACGCTTCCTGTAGCTTTAGGGGAATCTGCCGGAGCGGCAGGGCATAGCGCATTTGTGGTCCCACTACCTGCAAGAGACTGCCGTTGGCGGCATAGATACGCAACGGCTCATCCGGATGCCACTCTTTCAATTCGTGCACTGGGGGCAAAGTAGCCCAGATCCGATAGGTAAAAATGGCGGCGCCAATGAACAGATTGGCGATGAGGAGTGCGATGATGATGAGGATCCAACGTCCATAATGCCTGCGGGGTGCCGTTTTCTGCGCTCCCGAGCTTGTCTTTCCTTTGCCCATGTACCTTCCCTAAAGCAACCTATAATCAAGCCCCATCGATTGCGACAGGGCCCTATGCCGCCTATGATACCACGATGATTTTTTCGAGTCGCTTTGCTCCCAGCCCCACCGGCTACCTGCACCTGGGCAACGCCCGTACTGCACTCTTTGCCTTCCTTGCGGCAAGGCAGAGTGGCGGGCGCTTCGTGCTACGGCTGGAGGATACCGATCAGGCGCGCTCCCCCGAGGAGCTTTCCATTTCTCTGCTCGATGACCTGCGCTGGTTGGGGCTCGACTGGGACGAAGGCCCTGAGCGCGGTGGTCCGTACGGCCCCTACGCGCAGATGGAACGCGTACCGATTTATGCCGAGTACTATCAGCGCTTGCTCGATAGCGGGGCTGCCTACCCGTGTTTTTGCAGCAGCGAAGAATTGCAAGCAGAGCGCGAGGCGCAGCGGCAGGCGGGCAAGGCACCGCGCTATTCCGGACGCTGCCGTGCCTTGCCAGCGCAACAGGCGCAGGAGCGTTTGGCTGCTGGGGAAGCCGCCAGCTTACGCTTTGCGGTAGCGCGACAAGGTGTTTTGCGCGTGGATGATCTGGTCTGGGGTGAGCGCAGTTACGCATTGGCGGATTTGGGAGATTTCATCATCCGGCGCAGCGATGGCTCACCCGCCTTCTTCTTTGCCAATTCCCTCGACGATGCGCTGATGGCGATCAACTTGGTCATTCGCGGGGAAGACCATCTCACCAATACGCCGCGGCAGGTCCTGATTCTGCAGGCCCTTGGGTTACCGGTGCCGCAATATGCACATCTTCCGTTGCTGCAGGGTAGTGACGGACAGCCCCTGTCCAAGCGCAATGGCGCAGCGAGTCTACGCGATCTGCGCACGCAAGGGTTTTTGCCTGCCGCTCTGCGCAATTACCTCGGACAGCTAGGGCATCACTATCTCGACTCGCAGTGGCGCGAAGATGCGCGGTTGATTGGCGAGTTCTCTCTGACGCAGATTGGTCGCGCCCCAGCGCATTACGACCCGACGCAACTTTTGTTTTGGCAAGAACAAGCGGTGCAGCAGAGCGACATCGCCACTCTCGTTGCCTGGCTGCGGGACCTACTGACGGAATGGGTGCCCGCGGAAGCGCTCAACAATTTTGTGGCTGCCGTGCGCAACAACATTCGCTTGCCGGCCGATGCCATAGACTGGGCCAAACGCTGTTTTGCGCCTTTGCCTCTACCGGACGACGTACGCGCAGAATTAGCGGCGATTCCCGCAACCTTTTGGGAGGCGGCGCGCGCCAGCTATGACGAACAACCCGACGATTTCCGCGCTTGGAGCAAGCGTCTGGGCGAACGCAGTGGGCTGAAGGGGCGAGCATTGTTTCATCCCCTGCGCTTGGCGCTCACCGGGCAGGCCCAGGGGCCGGAACTGGCGCAGCTTTTGCCCCTGATTCCACGTACAGAAGTTCTCCGCCGTCTGACGCCGATCTCCTCCTGAGGAAACCATGTCCAGCCAGCTGCCACCGTTGTTCCTACACGATAGTATGCAGGGTCGTAAGGTCCTCTTCGTTCCGCAGCATGCGGGGCAAGTAGGAATTTATGTTTGCGGCATGACGGTCTACGACTACTGTCACCTTGGTCATGCCCGCGCCATGGTCACCTTCGATACCTGGGTGCGCATTCTGCGTCATTGGAATTTGCAGGTGCGCTACGTGCGCAACATCACCGATATCGACGACAAAATCATCCAACGTGCGGCGCAGAACGGCGAGGATATCACGGCTCTTACCGAGCGCTTCATTGCTGCCATGCATACGGATGAGCAGGCCTTGGGTTGCCAACCTCCCGATCTGGAGCCACGCGCTACAGGACATATTGCGGGCATGCAGCGCCTTATTGAGCAGCTCATTGCCAAAGACCATGCCTACGTCGCCAACAATGGCGATGTGTATTATGCCGTGCGCAGCTTTCCCGAGTACGGCAAGCTTTCCGGGCGCAGCCTCGACGAGCTACAAGTGGGGGCGCGCATCGAGGTCGGCGAAGAGAAACGCGATCCTCTTGATTTTGCCCTTTGGAAAGCAGCAAAGCCGGGAGAGCCGGCTTGGCCATCGCCCTGGGGACCAGGACGTCCGGGTTGGCATATCGAATGCTCAGCCATGTCCACGGAGGCCTTGGGCTGCAGTTTTGATATTCATGGGGGCGGTCTCGATCTGCAGTTTCCCCATCATGAAAATGAAATTGCCCAAGCACAAGGAGTGGGCTGCGCCTACGCTCGCTATTGGTTGCACAATGGTCATATTCGCGTTGGCAGTGAAAAAATGGCCAAATCTCTCGGCAACTTCGTAACCGTGCGCGATTTACTGCCGATTTTTGGCGGCGAGGTCCTGCGTTTTTTCATTCTCAGTAGCCAATACCGCAGCCCATTGCAGTACACTGATGAAGCCCTCGGTGCGGCGCAGAGTGCCCTGTCGCGCCTCTACACCGCTTTGCGTGGCGTGCCTAAGCACGAACTCGTTGAGGGCTTGGGTAGCGATTGGGAAACACGTTTTCTGCAAGCGCTGGCAGACGATGCCAACACCCCGGAGGCGATTGCGGCACTCTTCGATTTGGCGCGAGAAATCAATCGCCTGCGAGAACAAGGCAGTGAACTGGCGCTCCCCCTGGCGGCTTTGCTTTGCAAGCTCGGCGGTGTCCTCGGGCTATTGCAACAAGATCCGGAGCAATTTTTCCAAGGCGATGCCAGCGATGTGGCTTGGATTGAAGAGCGCCTGGCGGCACGCCAAGCAGCGCGTGCCGCACGCGATTTTGCTCGCGCTGACGCCATTCGCGCCGAGCTCGACGCCGCTGGCATCGTTATTGAAGATGGCGCCGGCGGCAGCAGCTGGCGGCGGCGCTAATGAAATTGCTCTTGGTTTGTTTGGGAAATATTTGTCGCTCTCCGATGGCGGAGGGTATTTTTCGACAATTAACAGCAAAACGGGAGCTGATGTGGGAAATCGACTCTGCTGGAACTGCAGATTATCACGTGGGCGAGCCACCTGATCGTCGTGCCCAGCGCGCCAGCGCGGAACTTGGTATCGCCATTGGCGATCTGCGGGCACGGCAAGTCAAAGAGGCAGATTTTTCCCATTTTGATTGGATCTTGGCCATGGATGGCGATAATCTGCGTCGGCTGCAGGCTTTGGCCGGGGAGAACTGCAAGGCTCGACTGGGCCTCTTACGCGATCCCTTTCTCCAGCATCCCATGGCTCTGGAGATTGCCGATCCTTACTGGGGAAACCTGGATGATTTTCTTGCCTGTGCGAAGCAAGTTCGCCAGGCCGCCGAGGCGTTTTTGCAAAGTTTTAGCGAGAGCGAAAAACAGTAGACGGTACTAAAGCTCCCCTCGATTAACCTTCCTCGAGCAAATCTCCCTGTCCCTTGGGTACGAGATCCGCAGCTTCTTCCGTTGCCGACACGAGTTCTAGCGGCAAGCTATCTGGGGGCTCGGACGCCTCATTCACCACAACGTTCAGTTCCGGCACCGCGTTTTCGGGAGGCGCTGCGGCCTCTACAGCGGGCAGCGAGTCAGCCACCGGCACGGGATCAGCAATCGCCTCGGTTGGTACGACTTCTGTCCGCGTCTCCGTGTCGCTGCCAGTGACAGCATGGGCAAGGGCGCTCGCGGGAACCATCATGCGGTGCCAACCGTCGGCGGCGGGCACGGCACCAGGGTAGCGCAATTCTTCATCGACCATGCCGCCTTCCGCCGCTGGCAGAACCGCTTCTGCCATCTCCTCGGGCTCGGCATCCTCGTCGTTACTTTCCGCGTCGCGAGTGGGCGATTCCTCACCACCATGCTGCCGGCGGGCACGGGCTCGACGCCCACCACGGCGGCGACGGCGCCCACCACGCTCCGCCTCGTTGTCTATTCCCGCCTCGGCATTGTTGGCGGCTGTCTCTGTTGGTTCACCAAGCCCCGTTAGAGCAGCAAAGGTCTGGGCATCCATGGGCACGTAGCGAGACACCAAGGCGCGTACCAAGCGCGCCAAAATCCCTTCTTCTTGCTGTACCACTGGGGCGACAGCCTTGCCGCTTTTGACGGCCCGTGGTGGCGGCAACTGCTCCGGCGGCGGCGGGGCGGTAAGGGGAGTAATAGCTGCGGCATTGTTACTCGGCGCCTTACTCGGGCGCTGGGGAACTGCCGTGGGTTTGGCTTCGGACGGCCGCACCTCACTCGCGCCCTCGCCCTTGATACGCTGTATGTCATAATGAGGGGTGAGGAGGGCGGGGTTCGGAATGATGTTGAGACGGACGCCACTGCGTGCCTCGAGCTCTAGTATTGCCTGGCGCTTTTCGTTGAGCAGATAGACCGCCACATCGATGGGCACTTGGCATTCGACCTCGCTGCAGTGCCGCTTCAAGGCCTCTTCATGGAGGAGACGAAGAACATGCAGAGCGGTACCCTCGCAACCGCGGATCTGCCCCGTGCCGTTACAGCGCGGGCAGGGCTCATACGTAGCCTCGTCAAGGCTTGCACCGAGACGTTGGCGCGACATTTCGAGCAGACCAAAACGGGAAATTCGGCCCACCTGCACTCGTGCCCGATCGATTTTCAGGGCCTCGCGGATGCGGGTCTCGACCTCGCGCTGGTGCTTGGGCGATTCCATGTCGATGAAATCGACAACGATCAACCCGCCAATGTCGCGGAGTCGAATCTGCCGCGCAATTTCTTCAGCAGCCTCGAGATTGGTCTGGAACGCCGTTTCGGCAATATCCTGCCCCTTGGTCGACTTGCCCGAGTTGATATCGATGGCAACCAGTGCTTCGGTGTGATCGATGACAATGGCGCCACCCGATTCGAGACGGACCTCGCGACTGAAGGCCGATTCGATCTGCTGTTCGATTTGGTAGCGGCTAAAGAGGGGAATGTCATTTTCGTATTGCTTTAACCGTGGCAGCATACGCGGCATCATACCGCTCATAAACTGTTGCGCCGCCTCGAAGGCCGAGGGGTCATCAATCAGGACTTCGCCGATATCTTCCGAGAGATGATCGCGCAGGGCACGAACGACAACGTTACCTTCTTGGTAAATCAAGAAGGGAGCCTGTCGCTCCGCAGCGGCGGCAACAATGGCCTCCCAAATTTGCTTGAGATATTCGAGATCGCGCTGCAATGCCTCAAAATCTTGGCCAATGCCGGCGGTGCGGGCAATAACGCCCATATCCTGCGGGATATCGAGCATTTGTAGATGCTGACGAATCTGTGCTCGATCATCGCCCTCGATGCGCCGCGAGACGCCGCCAGCCCGCGGATTGTTGGGCATGAGTACCAAGTAGCGCCCAGCCAAGCTAACAAAGGTGGTTAGTGCTGCACCCTTGCTCGAGCGTTCTTCCTTGTCGACCTGGACAATGACTTCCTGCCCTTCGCGAAGCAGTTCTTGAATGCGCTTACGCCCGGATTCCTGTTGCTGGAAATATTCGCGGGAGATTTCCTTGAGGGGTAAGAAACCATGGCGTTCGGCACCATAGTCGACAAAGGCAGCTTCAAGACTGGGCTCGATGCGGGTGATGCGCCCCTTATATACGTTGCTTTTTTTCTGTTCGCGAAAGGCGTGTTCGAGGTGTAGGTCGAGAAGCTTTTGGCCATCCACAAGGGCCACCCGCAGCTCTTCGGCGTGGGTGGCGTTAATCAACATTCTTTTCATTACTCGTTTCTCCGGCGCTCAAACCCACAACGGGGAGCGCTACGTATTCTGTGAACTGGGCAGCAAAACCGGTCGCAGCCGGCGCAAATACCGTGGCATTCGGCCGGTGCACTTTCACTGCAACGCGGCCTAGGTCGCAATATATGACAGAAACGAATAGAATCGCAATGCGCAAGACGGGAGTGGGGAGCATGGTAGAGACCGGGGTTCGTTACCTGGAGATCGGTGAGGCAGAAGCAGGTCAACGGCTCGACAATTTTCTGTTGCGGGTGATGAAAGGGGTGCCACGCTCACACATCTACAAGATTTTGCGCAGCGGCGAAGTGCGGGTGAATAAGGGGCGGGTCAAGGCGCAGTACCATCTTTTGCAGGGTGATCAGGTGCGGGTGCCACCGCTGCGGGTAGCCGATACACCGCCCACACCGCAGGTTCCTTCGCGCCTTGGCGAAGATCTCCATACCCGCATTCTCTACGAAGACGATCGCGTTCTAGTACTCGACAAGCCCAGCGGCCTGGCGGTACATGGCGGGTCGGGGATTGCTTGGGGGGTCATCGAAGCGCTGCGCGTGCTGCGCCCCGAGTTGCGGGAGTTGGAACTCGTGCACCGTCTCGATCGCGAAACCTCCGGTTGTTTGCTCCTGAGCAAGCGGCGTTCGGGCTTGCGGCAGTTGCATGCCAGTCTGCGCGAGGGAGAATTCCAAAAAGTTTATCTCGGCCTCACCCTGGGATGCTGGACCGCCAACGAACAACGCGTGGACTTGGCCCTGCGCAAGAATGTTCTGCGCTCCGGGGAGCGGATCGTGCGCGTCGATGCCGAGGCGGGCAAGGAAGCGCGTACCCACTTTACCGTACAGCAGCGCTTTGCTGACAGCACTTTTGTTGAAGCTACACTCGATACCGGCCGTACCCATCAGATTCGCGTGCACCTGCAGGCCATTGGCCACCCCCTTCTCGGCGACGAGCGCTACGGCGACGAGCAAGCGAACCGGCTGGCTCGGGAGCGCGGCCTACGTCGCCTTTTTTTGCACGCCAGCCGTCTGACCTTTCCACATCCGCGCGACCAGCGAGTGATTCGCGTAGAGGCCCCCCTGCCGCTGGAGCTACAGGGCTATCTCCAAAGTCTGGCATCGGCCTAAAGCAAGTCGTCAGCGCCCCATCAGCTTGCCTCGGCAGGATGCCCCGGTCTAGGATCGTCGTATGGATTCGACTACAACGCCACTGAGAGTACTGCGAGCCGGGCAAGGGCGCTGGGGGGCAATGGCTTTGGGGCTCCTCTCGCTATTGATCATTGCCGGTTTGCTCGCGCCATTTTCCGAAATGTTTTTGGCAATGAACTGGCAACGCCTGCACTTTGCGCCGGGAGATGTGCACGCTATTCGGGTCTCTCTATCGTACAGCGCCATTGCTTTGAGTATTTGCATTCTCCTCGGCACCCCGCTCGCTTGGTGGATGACCCGGCGTCAGTCGCGTTGGACGCCTGTACTCGATGGTCTCCTCCTCGTGCCTTTGCTCACTCCACCTTTGGCCCTGGGTATCCTTCTGGCCACCTTTTTTGGGCCCTACGCCGCCGTGGGTACCCTGCTTTCGCGCTGGGGCTTGGTGTTGGTCAATACGGCGCCTGCCTTTGTGGTCGCCCAGGTCTATGCCGCCATGCCCTACTACATACTCTCCGCCCGTGCTGCCTTTGGCGCCGTACCCAAGGAGCTAGAAGAAATCAGCCGCACCCTTGGCAAAACGCCCTGGCAAAGCTTTTGGCTGGTGACGCTGCCCCTTGCCCGACTGGGTCTGGCCGGTGCGGTTGCCCTTGCTTGGGTACGCGCCATGGGCGAATTTGGCGTCGTACTCATCGTCGCCTACTTTCCTATGGGCATACCCGTGCAGCTCTATCAGAATCTGCAGGATATCGGGCTGGACGCGGTTTACCCTTTACTTTGGGTGTTTTTTCTGGTCGCCATACCGCTGCCGCTCTGGGTGGGTCTGCGCTCGCGGCGGCAAAACAGGGTGCTCTGAATGCTGCGTCTGCGCTGCCATCTGCAGCAGCCCATCCGCCTCGACATCGAGCTCGAGGTGGACGGGCTGACCATCTTGCTCGGTCGTTCCGGTGCAGGGAAGAGCAGTTTCCTGCGTGCAGTATTGGGGCTTCTGCCGGGGCAGGTGGAGCCTTGGGGCGATCTCCCCGTAGAGCAACGTCCCTTGGGCTATCTTCCCCAGGGCTACGCCCTGTTTCCGCACTTGCGCGTCTGGCAAAACGTCGCCTTTCCCTTGCCAGGATCGCGGGCGCAGCGGCGGCGCAAGGCTCTGGAGCTCCTCGATCGTGTCGGCCTGCTTCGTCTTGCCGATCAATACCCGGCGCAGCTTTCCGGCGGGCAGAAGCAGCGCGTGGCCTTGGCGCGGGCAATGGCTCGTAAACCCAGGTTGCTCCTACTCGATGAGCCTACCTCTGCCCTCGATGTGCAGACCCGTGACGAGATCGTCAGTGCCCTGGTCGAGGAATCCCAGAGCTTCGAGGTACCGCTGCTGGTGGTATCCCACGACGTTGGCCTTTGCGCCCGCGCCGATCGCATGGCGATTCTCTTGGACGGCAAGCTGCAGGGTGTGGGAAAACCAGCCGCCGTCTTTCGCGAGCCGCCAAGTGTGCAGGTAGCACAATTCCTCGGGGTGGAAAATTTCTTTGGCGGGCATATCGAGAGTGTTGTTGGGGAGGGCGACTATTGGATTGTCGGGCCCTCTTGGCGTCTGCGCGCGCGTGGCCCGCGCGGGCTGGTTGCGGGTAATGCCGTGGAATTGGCGATCCGCTCGGAGCATGTCCGCCTTACTGCTGAGGCGCCGGACGCTAACGAAAATGCTCTTGCCTGCACTTTTGCCGAATACCGCGAAGAAACCCTGTGGACGCGTTTTGTAACCGTCGCACCACTGCCCCTCGAAGGTCGTTTTCTCGGAATAGCTAAGACGCCATCGACTTACCGAAGTGTCATTCTGCCGCGCGAAAATCTCCTCCTCTGGCCTGCATAGTAAAGGATGTGATTATAGTATTCCTGCACGACGCGATTTCATGGTCTACACTTAACATATCCGTAGACAAACGAAGGAGTGTAATGAATGAAACCGCATGTTGTAGTCTTGGGAGGTAATTTCGCGGGCCTGGGTGCCGCCCAGAAGATCCGTCAGTTTTGTGGTGATGCGGCGCGTATCACCGTAATCGACCGAAAGGATTATCTGCTCTTTGTGCCGAATATTCCGGCCGAGGTCTATGAGGGGCGCGACCCCAGCAAAACCTTGGCCATGGGATTGCGCAGCACGTTGGCGGAGGATGATATCGAATTCATCCAGGGAGAAGTCAAAGCCTTGGATGTAGACGCCAAGCGGGTCGACTTTGTACCCAACGAGCGTCCTGGAGCTGCGCCAGAATCGCTCACCTATGATTATGTCGTGGTTGCCGTCGGTAATCGCTTGGCCTTCGACAAAATCGAGGGTTTTGCTGAACATGGTCATACCTGCACCGATTTCTATTACGGCAACAAAATGCGCCGTTATCTGCATGAGGAATACAAGGGCGGTCCCATCGCCATCGGCTCGGCGCGCTTCCATCAAGGCGACGGCACCAAGGACATCAAGCTCTACGGCGGACACGCCTTTCCGAGTGCGGAAGCTGCCTGTGAAGGCCCGCCAGTGGAGACCATGCTCGCTACCGCTACCTGGCTCAAGGAGCACGGTATGGGCGGTCCGGAAAAGGTGACGGTCTTTACCCCCGCTTCCCTGATTGCTGAAGATGCTGGCGAGCAGGTTGTCGGCAGCCTGCTCAAGATTGCCTCGGGAATGGGCTTCAACTATGTGAATGAAGCCAAAGACATCACCCGCATTACCAAAGACGGTGTCGAACTCGCTAGTGGCAAGACCATCGAAGCGGAGATGAAAATCATCTTCCCGGACTGGGTGC
>JAWNZB010000163.1:0-2539 GCA_038447835.1 Candidatus Igneacidithiobacillus chanchocoensis
ATCTCTTCGGCCAAGTCTCCACTGTAGAAGCTACCCATCCCTTCGTCGAGCAGACGACCGAATGTGCGCGCCAAAGCCGGTTGACGAAAAGTTTCCCCGGCCACCGGTAACCTTCCCTGGGGCAGAAATTGCGCACCGAATTCCACATCACCCTCGAGGGCACACAGATAGTGACGCAAGGTTCGGTCTTGATTGCCGCTCAATGGGAAACCGCCAGCAGCAAGTTCGTAGGCTGGAGTGAGCAGCTCACTCCAGCCCATCGTACCCCCCCAAGTGGCGGCGGAGAAGGAATGTGCTGCCTCCCAGCCACGCAGCATCCCAGGCACGATCATGGCCGACAGCGCCCCGCGAAAGGGGATCTGCGATAGGCCACGCGCACGAAAGATATCTGCGTGATAGGCACGCCCCGCCTGACCTGCGGCCGCCAGCCCGCGTACGGAAGACTCCCGGCCATCGGAGATCAGCCAGAAAGCATCCCCACCCAGGCCGGTAATATGCGGATAGACCACCGACAGGGCAGCGGATACGGCAATTGCCGCCTCGATGGCGTTAGCGCCGCACGCCAGAAGCCTGGCTCCGACGTCTGCCGCCAAGGCATGGGGAGCCGTAACCAGCCCGCGGCTACTTTCCGTCGCGAGAGTCATCCGCTCCACCTCCCGGCCCACGTAAACAGTATCACCTTCGCTCCAAAGTGCGACTGCGTCCGCGCTGCGGGACTGTGGGGGTGGTCGCGATGATAATCATTGCGGCTTGGGCATCAGACTCACATGTGCAGCAACGACTCGCCACCCTTCCGGGGTTCGCATCCAGGTCTGACTTTGCCGCCCATGGACAGTATCGCGCAAAAACTCGGTGTTGGCGGTAGCAAAATCCTCTCCATAAGTAGTAATGACGGTATTTACCAGACGTCGCTGCAACGATTGACCAGGACGACTGGCCCGAAACTTGGCAATTTCTGAATATCCATAGAGATTTTCTGCCACACCGTAGCGCAAGGTGTATTCCGAGTTCCAAAACAATTCATCGAGAACGTCGACGTCGTTTTCTACCAGCGCCTTTTCATAGCGTTCAAAGACCGCGCAGACCTCGGCATGTACAGCGGGCAGGTTGATTTTTGGTGTTTGCATGACTGTTCTCCTTAGCTTTGCGGAATTGCATTACGAAAACCACGCGCTTCTAGAACTCGCGCCACATGCAGGGCCTTGGCCTCCTGCCATGGTGCAGCAATGATCTGCACACCAATGGGTAACGAGTCTGGCAATTGTACCGGTACGGTCACCACCGGCAGGCCAATAAAGGAAAACGGCTGCGTGTAGAGGCCAAGATGCGGTCGTACGAGCATTTCTTCGCCATCGAGCGCCATCGTTTTTTGCCCAATGGCTGGCGCAGTCATTGGCGTAGCCGGTGCGAGAAGCACGTCGAAGCGACGAAATATTTCCGCGACTTGCCTCTGAAAACGCGCACGGACCCGTTGTGCCTGCAAATAGGCGACCGCAGGCAGCAGAGCACCAGCCAGCATCCGATCACGCACATCCGGATCATAATCCGCGGCACGTTGACGCAAGTTGGGTAAATGCAAGGCACTACTTTCAGCGTTGGTAATCACATAGGCCGCGGCACGTGCCTCAGCGACTTCCGGGAGTTCCAGTTCCTGTGTGATTTTCAAGACCTCAGCCACCCGCTGCAAGGCCTGCTGCGACGCTGCAGTACCCTGCTTCGCGAAATAACCGCCGAGTGTGGCGATGCGCAGGCTGGGATCCAGCTCCGCAGACAAGCTACCAGTGGGCTCCACCGGGCGTGGGCTTAGGCCCGGATCGACATCATCATGGCCCTGCATCACGTCGTAGGCCAGCGCCAAATCCTTCGCACTGCGGGCCAGGGGGCCCACATGGTCAAGACTGGAGCAAAACGGAAAGGTTCCAGCGCGAGACAGGCGACCGTAGGTGGGCTTGAAACCAAAGATCCCGCAAAGGGATGCGGGCACGCGGATTGAGCCATTGGTATCGGATCCCAATGCGATTGGCACCAGACCGCCAGCAACAGCGGCACCGCTACCGCCGCTGGATCCACCACTCATACGCTGCGGGTCATGGGGATTGCGCGAGGCGCCATAATGCAGATTTTCCCCCGTAAAATCATAGGCATACTCTCCCATATTCAGGGCGCCGACCAGGATCGCTCCAGCAGCAGTCAATCGCTGTATCAGAATGGCATCCTGCTGTGCGGGCGGCAGATCGCGATTGATCTTCGATCCCGCTAGCGTCACTTCCCCTTTGATATCGAATAGGTTTTTTACCGCAAAAGGCACCCCAGCAAGGCACCCGGGATCTTTGCCCTCCTCTCGCAGCCGATCAACGCGTGCCGCCTCCCGCCGCGCCCGCTCCGCTGTCACCAGGGTAAAGGCATTGAGCAGGGGATTTCGTGCGGCGATCTCAGCAATGGTCTGCTCAGTGACGTCCATTGCCCGCAAGGAACCGGAACGAACTTTTTCGGCGATTTCCACAGCGCTCATCCAGGTCATACGCACTCTCCTACTGAG
>JAWNZB010000164.1:0-2515 GCA_038447835.1 Candidatus Igneacidithiobacillus chanchocoensis
GATTGGCGACGTGCTGATCGTGCCTATCGAGGAGGCCCGTAGACGCGCCGCAGAGATCGCCCTAGCCGTGACCGCCGGAGATAACCCCGCCGAAGAAAAGCGCACCAGACGTGCAGAATGGACCTTTAGCGACCTGTTCACCCGCTGGATCGAGGAAGCCCGCACCAAGGGCAAGCGGAGCATAGGCAACGATGAGGCCAACTATCGCCTGCACCTGGGCACCATCGCCAAGAAGAAGTTATCCACCATCACCCGGCAAAACGTCCGCAGTCTGCACGCCACCATTGGCGAGAAGTCAGGACGCTATCAGGCCAACCGGGTGCTGGCGCTGATCCGTGCCGTGTTCAACTTCGGCATCAACCAATTGGATCTGAACATGGCCAACCCCGCCGCCAAGATTGCATTGTTCAAGGAGGAATCCAGAGAGCGCCGCCTACACCCCGATGAGATGCCGCGATTTTTTGAGGCCCTGGCCTCTGAACCCAGCGACACCATGCGCGATTACTTTCTGCTATCCCTGCTGACCGGAGGCCGCCGCGCCAACGTCGTGGCGATGCACTGGGACCATATAAGCATGACGGACAAGCTCTGGACCATCCCCGCCGTCGCCAGCAAGAACGGCAAGATCATGGCTGTGCCCCTGTCCTCTGCCGCCGCGGACATCCTCAAGGAACGCGCCAGCCAATACGGGACGCAAGGCTACGTTTTCCCCGGAAAGGGCAAGACCGGCCATATCGTCGAGCCTAAAGGGGCATGGAAGCGCCTGCTGCAACGTGCCGGGTTGGAGGACTTGCGCTTGCATGATCTGAGACGGTCCCTGGCGTCATTCCAGATTGACGCGGGTGTGAGTCTGGCCGTAGTCGGCAAAGTGCTGGGCCACCAGAGCCAAGCAACAACCGCCATCTATGCCCGCCTGGGCATGGACCCCCAGAGGCAGGCCGTAGAGGTGGCAGGAGCCGCGATTCTGACCGCCGCCAAGGTGAAGGAACAGGGCGAGATCGTGCCAATGAAGAAATTGCCCATCAATCGCAAAAATGCTATACCATAAAATAGATCATAGGGACACTATAGACCAGCGTGTTGATGATGAACTGAACGCACTGCCGTCCGCGTTGCGATCCCGTCTGTCGCGAATATTGGAGATGATTGAGCAGGTGGGCTTGGAGCAGGTCCACGAGCCGCATATCAAGCACCTGGAGGACAAACTCTGGGAAGTACGCGCCAAGGTACTGGATGGGGTTGCCAGAGCGATATATATATCACGGCAACTGGGAAACGACTGGTAATTCTTCATGGTTTCGTCGAGAAAGCATAGAAAACGCCTAAGCAGGCCATAGAGATAGCACGGCAACGCGCCAAGGAGATTTTACAATGACTCTCATATCAAAACTGAAAGAGCAATGGATGCAAGACCCCGCATTCAAGGCGGAATATGACGCGTTGGAAGATGAGTTCTGCCTTGCCCGCGAGTTGATCGAGGCCCGGACCCGCGCTGGGCTGTCGCAAGCGGAATTAGCGCAACGCATGGGCACCACACAATCCGCTATTGCCCGCCTGGAAAGTGGCAAGGCCCCGCCGTCTATGCGTACCATTGAACGCATTGCCGCTGCAACTGGCACCCGCGCCGTAGTACGGCTGGAGCCGCGCCCTTGAAGCGGAAGCGCAGCTAATGCCGACGATCCTGAGACATGGGCCATACCGCTTTTATTTATACAGTCATGAGCCGAACGAGCCGCCCCATGTCCATATCGACTGTGGGAGCCTGTCGGCGAAGTTCTGGCTACAGCCGGTAGCCCTGGCGGGAACATAGGCTATGCCGCGCATCAATTGCGGGAGCTGCGGGAATTGATCGAGTTGCACCAAGAGAAACTACTGGAGGCATGGCATGGGTATTTTGGCACCCAGCGCGAATGAGCGCGTGGCAGATGTACAGATCACCGAGGACGCCTTGACGGTGCGCCTGATGGATGGGTGCAGCATCTCCGTTCCCCTGGAATGGTATCCCCGCCTGGCGCACGCCAGCCCGGAGGCCCGCGCACACTGGCAAATCTGCGGAGCCGGGTATGGCATCCATTGGCCGGAGATTGACGAAGACCTTAGCACCGAGGGGCTGTTACGCGGTGCGCCAGCGCCCAGGGTCGGCGCCTGAAAGCCGGTTACGACGCAGACGACGATATTCTGGTGCTTCACTTCAACGACAAGGCCGTGGCACGCGAGGTTTCGCAGGACTGGAATCTGAACATAGCCTACGCCGAGGACGGAAGCATTGTGGAGATCGTGATCTTGGATGCCAAAGCATCGGGAGCATGGTCGATACCACAGCACGCCTCTTGACAGTTTACGCCATGTCCTAGCCCGATGGGGCGAAAAGCCTGAAACCTTCACCGGCCTGAGCATGGCATTTAATCCAATGAAGGGGTGCAGAGAAGGGACGCATGATATGCCCGTGCAATTACCGGAGCCGGACTATTACACCTTGGAGGAAGTGGCGCAGAGATGGGGTATGAATCAAGAC
>JAWNZB010000165.1:0-2486 GCA_038447835.1 Candidatus Igneacidithiobacillus chanchocoensis
CGATAGAAGACTTCCTCCGCAAGCTTGCCAAAGTCCAGTTAAAAGATCGCGATCGGCATCAAGTAGCGACCGAGCCGGAAATTCCCACGCCAATCGACTATATTGCGAACGTAAGGTGCGATATTCATACGTGCCATTGCCTGTAATTCCCACTGGGAGTGCGAACGTCTTTTTTAACCCGTTAAGCACCGGATTGGCAAGGGTTGGCCACGAAAGATTTGAAAAGGCCATCTCATCCCCCCTGCAAATTCATTTGCGTAGCCGTATTCAGGAAAAGCTGGGCGGCCTCATGGCGGACGCTATGCAACGCAGATATAACGCTCTGGCTGTCCATGGCGTGGACGGTCAAGTGGACATGGTTGCCTCCAGGCATTCCGCCGATCCCCGCCTGCCCTGAACGAATCAAGGATGCCCCACTTGCCGGGATAATCATCTCCCCCTTGTGGATGTTAGCCACCATGTCGTTAGGGATGTTGTTCGCTCCGGACGCGAATCCGAACAGACTAGCGATGCTGGTGATTCCTTTAATCCAGCCACCGACGTTGGACATGAAGCCGCCGCTTCCGCCAGCGCTGGACGCTCCAGCACCCAGGATGCCTGCGCCGCCACCGGAGCCGCCGAAGAGACTACCGGCCATGTGCGCAATACCACCGATGATTGAGCCAATACCCTGATTGGCCTTCTTTCCGAACAGGGACGTGGTGATGCTCTGGCTGATGGACTTGGCGAGGATGTTCTCAATCCCTTTGCCGATGCTGGCGAAGAATGAATAGAACATCTGGCCCCATGTTTTTTGGCCGTGCATGATGTTGTTGAACAGGCCTGTGAATGCGCCCTGCATGGTGTTTTTCACCCTGCTGGAGTAGTAACCCAGTTGCTGGCCCATCGCCTGCAACTGCGTCCGCTGCTCCTGTAGCGCCTGCACGAGCTTGGGATCACCGAGCGCCTTGGCGTACTTCAGCGCCGCGTCCGCCGCCTGAATCATGGCTGGCGCGGCCTGCTTCTGCATCTGGATGGTCTGTTGCGCGGCCTGCATCTTGGTGAGGCTGCCAGCGGTTACGAGTGCCGCGGCGCCAGTCAGGTTTTGATGCAGGTTCCTTTTGAGCGTGTCCAAGTGCTGCATGGCGCCTTGGTACTGGTACTTTAGCACATCATGACGGCCAATAGCTAAGGCCTGAGATGCCGCGCCTGGATGCCCGGCCTTTGCCATCTCGGCCGATAGGGCACCATATTTGAGATTTACCTCAGCGATCTTAGCGCCAAGCGGATTTGTTAAAGCAAGAAATGCAAGGTGCAACTTCATCGCCGCCGCATTCATTTTAGCAGCTACAGCGTCCGCCTTTGCCGCGGCTTTATCGGCGATGGCAAAAAGATGGTCAATCGCCTTTTGGTGCTTTTGGTGGTCGCTAGCTTCTTTCTTGGCAGTCGATTTTCTCTTCGCCGCACCTCCTAATGACATTGGAGGCGGAAGGTGAACAGCATCGGCGGCCGCGTTCAGGTTATTAAATGCGATCCCTTCAGACGACGGCATGAGAGCGGGAGGCGTTGGCCGATGGGGGTAGAGGATATTATTAACCCATAGCTGGCGGGCGTGTGCCGTGATTCCGGCGCTTTCCTTAAATGCCGCCAATCTTTTGCCTGCATTTGTTTGTGAAAGCGCCATTGGATGCTGGACATCATGAAGCGATTGCATCATTCCTGAAACAGAATAATGCATTTTAAGACTGCCACCGTTGGTAGCTTCAGCCATTGCTTGAAGCCGATAAAAACCTTCGATAATTTTGTCAAACATATTGGCAAAGGTGCCATAAATTGCAATTGCCATTACCTTAGCGTACTGCTGAAGAGAATGACCAGCAACCTTGAATGCCCCGAGTGCCTCCCAAAGAGCGAAGGCACCGGTCAGCCAGATAAACAACCGGCTAAAAATTGCCCCAATACTTGCTACGGCCGCGCGGGCGGTAGCCGCCATAGTTGCCGCAGTGGCATCCCATGCCGCACCCATTCTTGCAAAAAAGGCGGGGGATTCGGCCGCTGTTCCGTTCAGCCCAATGAGAGTACGCCGCGCCGTTAACCACGCCGGAACAGCGGATGTAGCTGCCGCCCCAGATGCCACCGCGCCATCGCCGGCAATTACGGCCGAGGCTCCAGCGGCCCGCGCAGAAAGACTGAAAAGTGCCATCACCGACCTAAGTGAGCCGAATAATGAAATGACACCCCGGGCAACAAGCAAGGCCCCAAAAGCGGCGGCAAGGCCAGCGATTGCCGCCGTCGCCATGGGCGCCGAATGCGCAAGTTGGCCGATGTCAGTAATAAATGAAGCGAATCCTGAAATGAGCGGGGTGAGCGCCGGCAACAGCTCAGTGCCAATGGCCACCTTTAAGGTTTGCATGGCGCCTGTAAAATTATCAATGGCCAACTTATACTGGTTGACCTGCGCCATCCCCTGCTTCCCTGTAAGGGACTGCGACATCAAATTAGCTGAG
>JAWNZB010000166.1:0-2481 GCA_038447835.1 Candidatus Igneacidithiobacillus chanchocoensis
ATAGCCGCCCTGTTTCCCTTGATTTTAGGAGCGAAGGCCATACCAATGACTCTTGTTGGGGTTGTGTTGGCCCTTCGTTTGCCGGATTTTCTGGCCGAACGGCAAGGAACGATCCGCAGACAAATGGTTTTACGTTCTTTGCCGGACGCCTTGGATTTATTGGCGATCTCTGTGGAGGCTGGTCTGGGCTTCGAGGGGGCTTTGGACAGAGTTGCCCGGCGGTTGCCAGGGCCGGCGGCAGAGGAGTTTAATCAGGTGCTGCAAGACATCCGCCTCGGGCAGCCCCGGGGCGAGGCACTGTTGTCTATGGCTGATCGAGTGCGGTTGCCCGAGGTGCGGTCATTAGCAGTAGCGGTCAACCAGGCAGAGGAAATGGGAGTGGGAGTGTTGGAGGTCTTGCGGACGCAAAGCGAAAGCCTGCGCACAAGGCGGGCGCAGGCTTTGCAGGAACAAGCCATGAAGATACCCATTAAGATGCTTTTCCCGCTGATTTTTTTTATTTTGCCGGCGCTATTTGTTGTGCTACTGGGTCCGATAGTTTTAAACCTGCATGGCGTATTTGGGCTTTGACCTGGCTGCGCGTCCAAATGCCTAGATCTGCCAATCGCCACCAAACTGCCTCTCTGCTGACCGCATAGACAACAGCCAGGTCGTCGATGTAAGACAGCAGCCCGAGATCGCGATAGGGAGCGATGCGATGTAAGAAGTCGGCCTGGGGCATCAGGAGCTCGGCGGCAAAAGTGTTCGCTTCGATCTCCAGCAAGCCCAAGTCGCCGTTCAGGCATGTGTATCGCTGATGTGGGTGCCACACGGCATGGCCGAGTTCGTGGGCGAGGCTAAAGCGGCCTCTGGTGTGTGATTGATTTCGCAGATTAACTCCGATAACGCCGTGCATGTAAAACCCTAAAATTTGAGGGTTTGACAGGTTACGGTATGTGACAATGAATCCGAGAGATTCGGCGATTTTTTTCACCGGGATTGGTGGGGCGATTCGGTGCAGGCCGTGTTTTTCCAGCCAGTCCCGAGCAGCGCAGGCGGCGACCTGCGCAACATCATTTCGAGTTAGGTGATGCATTCCCAGACTTATCACGCTCGACCACCTCCAGGTGGGAACGAGGTTAGCATATTTTTCGTCTAATTTATAGTAGACACTAGTGTGTTTCCCGAGCTGCGTAACGATTACTGTTTTTTTGCCCTTTGGTTAACGAGGAAGTTTACAATCGACGTAATTTCGTCGATATCTTCCTGTTTAACAATTCCCATTTGCCGCAAGGTCACTTCGATATCCGGAGACGGCAGGACGTCGGTGTCTCCCACCAGGTAGCTGAGGGGGACCTTGAGAACTTGGGCGATCTGGCGCAAACGGGGTATGGTGGTGCCGTATCCGGCCTCGATTTTCAGGTATTGGCTGCGGTGCAGTCCGATTTTTTGGGCCAACTCGCGAGAGGAATAGCCTAGCTCTCTACGCCTGTTCCTGATGCGCTTGCCGATCTCTGCGTCGGCACCGCTTTCTCCGCGGCCCACAGTATACCCCTCCTTCGGTCTTTTAGGGCATCCGTATTTTAATCGACGGTGGAGAGAAAATCAACATTTTTTGTGCGACAGCCGTAGGCGTAGAATGCGGACGATAGCATTAGATAATGTAGCGTAAAGTGCGGAAGAGGTGCTATATGCGCGTTGAAACCCGATGCCGCGTTGCGTATAATGAGACTCGGAAGCATCGGTACCGGCTGTTTCGGTCGGGCCGGCTGCACGAGGCCGATAGCTGGGGGAGTTGAGCATCGCCAGCGGGGCACCACGCCCAGGGGATGCGATGATGCTACGAACCTGGGGAAGCGAGCTAGGCAGCGCAGGTGGCTGAGATGCATACCGGGCCGATTCGGTGGAGTCCGAACCTGTCGACGGCACGAGTTGTCCGCCGGAAGGCGTGGCCACAAAGAGCTCCTCTGCCAGGCAGGCTCCGGTGGGTCCCCGGACCAGCGGAGGTCCAAATAACCCGGCCGATATCTGGAGATGTATCTCCAGCGGGGTCCGCCCGTTATTGCGGCTGGTGACGGTCGGGCTGGGGGATGGCGATGACCCGGGCAGTAATGGCCGGCGAGCGGGGGTGGATACTGCAGTTGGCACGAAGCCCCTATTCGTCGCGAGGCCTTCTCGCTAGCGAGAAAAGGGCCCGGACGGAGCACTGTAGGATTCTGCGCTGCGCGTTATTGCCGGAAGGCAAGACGGCAGGGTGGAGCCGGGTGGCCAGGGTGCCCTGGCAGCATGGCGGCAGTGTGAAGCCGGGAGGATGATCTCGCCGTGACGTGGGGAGGTCGGAAGGGCGAATGTTATTGCCTTTAGGCAAAAAATAGGACCCCGACGCGGTTCGCGGGCAACGGGGACGCCCTTGGAGAGGTGGGCCGAGGGCGGGGACGGCTTCTGCTGTCCCCCGCGCCCTCCTGGTGCCAAGAGGGCGCGGGAGGCGGCAGAAGCTTGTCA
>JAWNZB010000167.1:0-2479 GCA_038447835.1 Candidatus Igneacidithiobacillus chanchocoensis
GTGCTTGTGGCTGGAGCGTTATCAATATTTTCCGCCCGCAACGCCCGTATCAGAAAGCTACGGCACCGGCCGGCACAAGGAGATTTGCGGTTCCTCGCTCAGCTGGCGGAAGTCTTCGGCAATTCTTCCTTTCGCCGGCTTTTTTCCGGTGTCCTCTTTTTCTTCGTCGGACAGGGGGTATGGCTAACGCTAAGTCTTCATGCCAATACCTATTTTTGGCATCTGAGCGCGGCGCAGATCCAGAACCTGTCCTTCGCCACCGTCGGAGGTCTCATCGGCGCCTTGCCGTTGGCGTTCTATCTGATCGGTCGAACCGAAAAGCGGAGCCTCGTGCTTGGCTGTGTTGGGGCTATGTCTCTGGCCGAGGCACTGCCTGTCCTTCTGGCCCAGTTCAGTGCCATTGCAGTGCAAGGAGCGGTGGCCCGTCTGGTTCTCCTGTTCGGCGCGGCTGTGATCGGTGGCGCTACCACCCTTGCCACGATTGCCTTTCAGTCAGCCATGGCCGATGCGGTCGACGAGCACGAGGTACTGTTCGCGGCCCGGCGCGAAGGGCTTTATTTTGCCAGTCTCAGCTTTGCCTCGAAGGCTGCCATTGGATTTGGGTCGCTTATTTCCGGTGCGCTGCTGCAGCTGATCGCGTTTCCCAGCCAAGAGATTGCGGCTGGACACAAGGTGACGATTGCCCCCCACATACTGGATGCCTTGGGGATGGCCTATGGTCCGTTCGCGGCATTGATCACTGCGATATCGCTGATCAGCTTTGCCCGCTACCGGCTCGACCGCACGCGTCATGCTCAGTTTCAAGGGCAATTGAGGCGCCCATCCTGAAGGAGGAGACTATGGCTGTTTTCTTGCTCGACTGCGCACAGGGCCGCCTGCGCGGGGTCGCAGAGCGCGGGATCCACCGCTTTTACGGCATTCCTTACGCCGCAGCACCGGTGGGTCTGCGACGCTTTCGCGCGCCGGAGCCGCCCGGCGCCTGGTCAGGTGAGCGCGACGCGACCCGAAAAGGACCTAACGCGCCGCAAATCAATCGCAAGTTTCCAGGTCTAGATGCGACCGGCTTTATTGGCGACGGCTGGCGGCGAGGTGATGAGTATCTATGCCTCAACGTCTGGACGCCTGACCCCAAGGGCAAGGCGCCAGTGATGGTCTTTATCCACGGTGGTGCCTTCGTGGCCGGTACCGGAGATGCACCGGCCTATGATGGCTGCAATTTTGCGCGCGACGGCATCGTCTGTGTCACGCTCAATTATCGCATGGGCATTGACGGCTTTCTGCCGCTTGCCGGAGCTGACACCAATCTCGGACTACGCGATCAGATCGCGGCGCTCCACTGGGTCAAAGCCCATATTGCAGCGTTCGGCGGCGACCCCGCCAACATTACCGTGTTCGGCGAGTCTGCGGGCGCCATGTCGATTGCAAATCTGCTCGGTTCGCCGCTTGCCAAGGGGCTTTTCCGCCGGGCTATTATTGAAAGTGGCCATGGACGTATGCTGCATAGTGCCGATTGCATGCAGCGGGTAGTCCAAAAGCTTGCGGAGGTTTTGGCAGTGCCCGCGACAGCGGAGGGATTTGCGCGTCGCAGCTTTGAAGACTGTGCGAAGGCCGTCGATGTGGTGTCTCAACCAGGCGTCATCGCTGACTTGCGCGAGGCGAACGGTCTAGATCCGGCATTCGGACTGAGCAAATTTTTGCCGATCGTTGGCGATGATGTCATCCCAGTTGCAAGCGAAGAGGCAGTTGCCGGGGGCTTGGGCACTGAGGTCGAGCTTCTAATCGGTAGCAACCTTGAGGAGATGAACATCTATTTCGTGCCGCCGGGAATCTGCGAATTGGATGATGAAACGACGGTGCGCTTTCTACTGGGCCAGGTGTTTCCCAGGGCTGAGGAGGCTCTCCTTGCCTATGGCCTTGGCAAGGGTAAAAAGCCCGGCATGGTTCTGACTGAGGCGATGAGCGACCTTGTCTTTCGTCAACCAGTGCGGGATTTCGCCCTTGCCCATCGCGGGCGTACCCATGTCTATGAATTTGGCTGGCGTTCGCCGGCATTTCAGGGTCGGCTTGGAGCCTGTCATGCGCTCGAACTGCCCTTCGTGTTTGATACACTGGCCACATGCAGTGGCCCAGAGGGACTGGTTGGGGAAACGGCACCACAGGGTCTGGCTGACCACGTCCATATGCTTTGGACAGGCTTCGCCCGTGACGGTAGCTTGCCATGGGCGGAGTTCGAGGCCGACACCCGTCAGGTCTATCGGCTTGAAGAGCGTGGATCGCGCTCTGAGGGCGAATTTCTTGCCGCGCAGATGAAGGTGTAAGAATGTATTTTGAAAAATTTCGGCTCGATGGGCGCATCGCTGTTGTGACCGGCGGAGCAAAAGGCATCGGCTTCGCCACCGCGCAGGCGCTTGCTGAAGCTGGGGCCAAGGTTACGATTGCCGATCTAAACAAACAGGAAATCGCGCAGGCCTGCGAGCTT
>JAWNZB010000059.1:0-13259 GCA_038447835.1 Candidatus Igneacidithiobacillus chanchocoensis
CGAGGTCGTAGTTCTCGGCGCGCAAGTCCCGCCGCAGCTGCGCAACGCTGCGCAAAAATGCCGTGCCGCCCCGCGGGCGTTGGCGCAAAGAAAAGGCAAGGCTGCGCCGCACCAGGGGGTGCCAGGAAGCCACTGGCGCAAAGGCCGGCTCGATGAGCCAATCGAGCAGCACATCCTGCCGCGCCGCCTGCAGGTCGGTAAGCGCCGGCAGGGTATGCAGCACATCGCCCAAGGAACTCAGGCGCAGCAAAAGAACCTTCACCGCCGCTCCGCCTGCTGCATTTCCCGAGCAATGGCATATTTCATGAACGAGCCTAAGGCGGTGGTCCAGGCGATGGCCGCTCCATCGACGCCATCGAGAAAGCCAAGGCGGACAACATAAGCGCGCAAAAATGCCGCCAAGCCGTGAGACATGGGATCATGGCCTGCAACTCGCCGCCCACCCGCGACGAGTTTTTCGGCATTCAACTGAGCGTAACGTTGCATTTTTTGCAAGAGTTGCTGGTAATTCGCATAAGAGTAATGGTCCAAGGCCAAAACGCCCAATTCTGTCACCGGTCCAGCGCTGTGCCAGGACTCGTGTACCGCTTCGGCAAGGTCATAGGCGCCGCGGCGACGATCGAAGAGGCGTAGTACCCGGTCCTTGGCCCAGTCTCCGTAGCGAATACGCCGCCCGTGAAAATAACTGCACCGGCGCAGAAAATAGGCGGCGGCCTCGGGGCCCTCACGTAACAAGTCGACGATGGCCTGTTTTCCCTCGGGTCGCAACACCTCATCGGCATCGAGCATGAGAATCCAATCATGCTTTGCCGCCTCTACGGCAAATTGTCGCTGGGCCGCAAACCCTCGCCAGGGATTCTGCAGGACGCGCGCGCCATGTGATTCCGCAACGGCAATCGAATCATCCAGAGAACCGCCATCCACCACCAAAATCTCGTCGGCAACTCCTGCGGCACTGTGCAGAGAGCGATCCAACGCAGAGCTGCTGTCTTGCACAACGTAGACCAGCGAAAATCTCGTCGTCATCCTCGCCCGCTCAACGACCAACGCGCCAGCAGGGGCATACCGGCAAAAAGGGCAATATTGACGGCATCCGCATAGCCCCAGCTGAGGGAGTCGAAGATCCCACCAATCACATAAATGGCAAAATAGCTCAAGACGAACCAGCCCTGCGGGGTAAAACGCGCGTGCCAGGATTCACGCCCAATAGCCCACAGAACCCAAAGAAAGAGCAAAAGCCCAATGATGCCTAGGCTCGCCGCCTCACTCAGAAAACTGTTGGCTGCCGTATTCATTACAAAACCCGGGGTGGCGGGCAAGAGGTGCTGCGCCTGCAGCTGCAAGACGGCGGGATAGAAGTCGCCGGTACCCACCCCAAAGAGGGGGTGCAACCAAAACAGTAGCGCACCACCCCACATGGCAACGAGACGAATCCCCCAACTCGTCCGCACATCCGCCTGCGCGGGGGAGAAGCTCGCGAGTTCATGCACACCCACCATCAGATGTTGACGGACTTCGGGAATGGCCAGCAACAGCACCGCACCGAGCAAGCCGGCAAGAGGCAAGGCCCAGCGCCAGCGTCCGGGATAGAGCAGGAACAGGGCTATGGGCAACAGCAAAATTAGGAGTACCTGACCGGAACGTCCGGGCGTGAGGACCATCTGCACCAACAGAGCGAAGATCAATAGCCAATTGACTGAGCGTGGGAAATTCCATTGCATTTTCTGATCGTAGACCAGCCAGAGAATGGCGTGGGCAATGACCAAAGACAGGAAAATGTGATCACAGAAACCGGTGTACGGAATCCAGTCGGTATTATGCCAAGGCAAGATTTTCCAGGTCATGAGAAAAGCAAGCACTTCATTGACCAAGATTCCCGCCAAAAACCAACGAATCACCCACTTTACCCAGCGCTCTTGCCAGGGCATGGTCGCGCCAATGAAGGCGAAGATGGCGTCGAAGGTCGAGATCAAGACCTTCTGACCAAAGAACATGTTCGTTGTCCACAGCAAACCGATGGCCGTCCAGGCCATGAGCAGCAGCCAGGGCAACCACCAACTGCGCGCCCCGATCGCCCGCCAATTCCGCCAATGTCCGCTGAATCCATAAACAAGCAGCAGCAAGCCCATGGCAATTCCCGAACCCGCCGTGCTGAGAGGGAAAAAGAAGAGCGGTAAAGCGTATACATGTGGCATCACTCGCAATTTGAGCAGCGCTCTCATGCCAAATCCCCATTGAAATGCTCAGACAAACAATCACCCAGAATATTGACTGTAGGAGAAACCAAAAGCTGGACACCGTCTTGCCGATGGTAAGCAGGAGGAAAATCCTTGTGGAAAAATACGATAGTTGGGATACCAAGTCCGACAGCCATATGGTACGGACCAGAATCACCAGAGACAAAAACTTGACAGCTGGAGATAAGGCCAGTTAGCTCGCTGAGAGAAGTCTGCCCAGCATACTCTATTATGGTTCGCCCCCATCCCCAGTGCTGTCGATATTCGGATACAAATCCAGCGGTTATATCTTTCTCTGCAGATGATCCGGCAAGAATAATAACCGCATTCTCTGGCAAATATGCAGGCCCCAAGGACGCGATAAGCAAGTCGATAGGAGGTCGTCTGGATTCCGCCCCCGGAGTACCACAACCGATGTTCAGTCCCAAAACAGGGCGGCCTTGGAATCTAGACAAGTTTGCAGAACGCCACGCAGTTCCGTCTGCAGTCTCGGTCAAGCAAATCGGCTGCCCCTTCCGCTCCAAACCCAAAGCCGCCAACGCTGCAAAATCTCGCTCCGTGTAATCCATAGGCTGCGGCAGGCCGTGCTTTTGGGCATAGCTAGAGAGACTGGGGCCGGAATGATCGTAAAGCAAACCCCGCCCCGGTACCTGCGCCACCCCCACGGTCGCGGCACGCGGAGATTGCGCGCGCAGAATACGGCTGGCAATGGCCGTCTCGATACCGTGCGGCTCGTGGTCGATGATGAGGTCAGGTTGGATTTCCTTTCCCAGACGACGCAATTCCGGCAGCAAACTGCGCCAGCCCTTGGGGCCCACCCCACGCATACCGGCAAAACGACCCTCCTGCAGGGGCAAAAAGTGAGCGCTGTGCAGCAGATGATGCCGAGAAATGAGCTCCTCGCTCGGATACCCCGGCCAGCGGGTCAGAAAAATCAGGTGCAACTCGGCATCGGGCCAGCGTCTTTTGAGGACCGCCCAAGCGGCCGAACTACGCAGAATGTCGCCAATGCCCGCGCTGTGGGACTTGATGAGGACGATACGCCGAGGATGGCTGGGTAGAGGGCGGCGCAGCATCTCAGGCGGCGCATCCTAACGCATGGGCATTGTGCAGGAATGCCTCGGCAACGTGCTGCGCAGCAAAAGACTGCACGTAGAGCCGCCCCTCCTCGCCAAGGCTGGCGCGCAGCGCGGCACTATGTTTTAGGGTAAGGAGAGACTCCCTCCACGCCGCCAAGTCGCCCGGCGGTAGGAGCAAGCCGCTCTTGCCGGGTGCGAAGGCCTCGGAAATGCCGCCAATATCGGCGCCGAGCACCGGCAGTCCTGCCGCTTGCGCCTCAACCAAAACCCGGCCAAAGGTATCGGGCTCGATGGAAGGTAAGGCAAGGGCATCCATGGCACCGTACCAGGGAGTTACGAGATCGGTCCAGCCTTGCAAATGTTGCCAGGGTCGCCCGGCCATGGCGGTACGAAAAGCCTCCTCGTGGGCGCCGCCCCCAAGCCACAGCCCCTGCACCCGGGCATCCTGGGCATGGGCGGCATCAATGGCCTCAGCCAAGGCAAAGATCCCCTTGCCCCGATGCCAGGCACCAACATAGCCCACCAGAAAAACATCGTCGGCGATGCCCAGTTGCTGCCGCAGGCGCTCTCGGCTTCCCGGCGGCGGCACGAAGTCTTCCAGAAAAACGGGGTTGGGCAGGTGCTCTACCCGCGCGGCCGGAATTCCCCGCTCTACCAAACGCCGCTGCAGGTAGCGGGAGATGGCCACCAAGCGCAGCGGCCAGCGCGACAGCAGCCAGCGGGTGCTCGGCCGAATGGGCAGATCCATGTGTCGAAAGAGCAGCAGGGGAATCCCGCGCGCACGGGTGCTCAAAGCCAGAGGCCAGTATTCCTTGCTGAAGCTGCCGACCACCAAGCTAGGGCGCAACTGCCGCAGTAATCGTTGCAAAACAGCGATGCCGTTGGGATCGGCACTATTGTGAAAACGTCCGAAATGCAACTGCACCGGGGTATCCTTCAGTGCAGCGGCAATCTTTCCTTGCGGATGCACCAGGGCATGGACCTCCACACCCGCCTCCGCCAAGGCCCGCAGCATGGTGATCATGTGCGTTTCGGTGCCACCGCCGCCGGGGTTGGTGCCAACCCAGAGGAGAGGTCTGCGCATCGGTCCTGCCATGGGGATTTCCTCAGGCCCGTGGGCGATCTTCATAGCCGGTCCAGAGCTGCAACGGCAGCACATGGGGCAGATGGTGGCCGCCCACGGAAATACGCGGCAGGGTAAGCAGGTCATCCCCCACCTGCGCCCGACCCCGACGGGTGCTCACCGCCATTGCAAAACCGCTGGCGGCGACGAGATCGCGCTCGCGCGGACCCCAGTCGCCATAGGGGTAGCAAAAACTGCGCACAGCGCGCCCCAACAATGCCTCCAAATCCGTCTTGCTGCCGGCAATCTCCGTCTGTGCCTCTGCTGCTGGAGTCGTCGGCAAGCGCACGTGACTGCGCGTGTGCGCACCAACCTCCATACCCGCATCCGCCCATTGCCGCAGCTCCGCCGCCGTCATCATCGGCTTTTCGACTCTAAGCTCGGCAGCATCCCAACGATTGCAGGCGCCAAGGGCGCCGGAGACCACGAAGCAGGTGGCAGTGAAGCCCCATTGCTGCAACACCGGCAGGGCATGCTGGAGATTGTCCCGGTAACCATCATCAAAGGTGATGGCCACCACCTTACCCTGGCGCTCACCGCGCAGGTAAGGTTCGGCATCCGCCAAGGATACGCCGCGGTACCCCGCCCAGGCGAGGAGACGCATCTGCCGCGCAAAGCGCCGCGGCGACACATACAGGCTGCGCAGCCGCGCCCCCGGCGGCGCCAGTTGGATGTTGTGATACATGAGGATGGGGATGGGACGCATCTCAGGGTGTTTTGGGAACCCGAGCACGCACCACATACGTCGTCTTGCCTTGCCCCTCGAAGTAGATGCGCGATAGCATCTCGGCGACGATGCCGGTATTGAGAAACTGCAGTCCGGCGAGAAAAAAAAGCACTCCGGCAATGAGCATGGGCCGCCCGGAGATGGCAGCGCCCTCGGCAAATTTATCGATGAAGAGATAGGCGAGCATGCCACTGCCGATGAACAAGGAAAAGAGGCCAATGACGCCAAAAAAATGCATGGGTCGCTGGCTATAACCCAAGAAAAATTTGACGAAGAGCAAGTCCACCAGGACACGGAAGGTGCGGGTGATGCCGTACTTGCTCTTACCCGCCCGCCGCGGATGGTGCCGTACAGGCACTTCGACGATGCGATCGGTATAGGTCAGGGTCGAAAGCCAGGCGGGAATGAAACGATGCATCTCGCCATAGAGGCGCACTCCTTGCAGGACGGAAGCACGGTAGGCTTTCAGGGTGCAGCCGTAATCGTGCAAATGCACCCCCGTAAGGCGCCGGATCAGGCGATTGGCGATGCGCGAGGGAATCTTCCGCAAGAGCAGGCCGTCCTGCCGATTTTTCCGCCAGCCCGCCACCACATCGAGATTCTCCTCCAGCAAGCGCCGCGCCAGCGGGAGAATATCCTGGGGGTCATTCTGTAAATCGGCGTCGAGGGTGACGATGACCTCGCCCTGGGCGGCGTCGATGCCTGCCTGCATGGCGGCGGTCTGGCCGAAATTACGCTGCAAATGGATGATCGTCAGCACCTCGGGCCAGGCGGCTTGGGCGCGATCGAGGGCGGCAGCGCTGCCGTCGCGGCTGCCATCGTCGACAATGATGACCTCGACATCGGCCCCGGTCAGGGCGGCACGCAGGGCCGCTACCAAGGGTTCGACATTGTCGATCTCGTTATAGAGCGGGATGACGACGGAGAGTTCAGGCATCTTCGTTCCAGGCGGTGAGATAGGCGCGGGTGGCTTGGGCAGGATCGGCAGCCTCAAGGATCCCGGACAGCACGGCAATCCCCTGGGCGCCGGCCTGCCGCGCGGCAGCCACTCGCTCCGGGCGCAATCCTCCCAGGGCAATGACTGGCAAGGCCACCGGCGCTACCCACTCGGCAAAGCGCTCACAGCCGAGGGCCTCGGCATCGGGATGGGTGGCCGTCGCAAAGAGCGGCGAGAGAAAGGCATAACGCGCCTGCAACTGGGCCGCCCGCTGCAGACTGGCGGGACTGTGGCACGACACACCAAAGGGCTGGACGGGCGGTTCTTGCGCCCCTTCCAGGCGCGCTTGGGTCCAGTGCAGGCCGCTCGCGGGCCAATCCGGCAGGGGCTCGGGATGATTGAGGTAGACCTGTACCCCGTCGGCCAAGGCTTCGCCCAGAAAGTTGGGCAACGAGTGCGCCAGCGCCGCCGGGACCGGGGCCTTGCAACGCAAAACCAAGGCACGCAGACCGCCGTCGAGGGCAGCGCCGAGGGCGGGGAGGAAGCGTTCCGTCGCCACGCGAGCGGGATCGGCAACGAGCCACAGCGGCGGCTGGGGGAGCTCTTCCGTCAATAGCTTGGCCACCACCGGCAGGTTCGGGGCGAGGCAGTCGAGGGCAGCGATTTCCCAAGGGTAGACCCAGCGAATCTGTTGCCCCTCGCGGCCAAAGGGCTCACCAGTCCAGGAGCGCACCCGGAAAAAATGCAGGGAAACGGTGCGCTCCGGATAGGGATGATCGCGACGCAGCAGGGGCTCGACTTGCTGCACCTGCACCCCGATTTCCTCGGCCAATTCCCGCGCCAAAGCCGCCTCCGGTGCCTCGCCAGGCTCGATCTTGCCGCCCGGAAACTCCCAAAAACCCGGCCAAGGCTTGCCCTCCGGGCGCAGGGATATCAGCACCCGCCCATCGTCTCGCTGCAGTACCCCCGTGGCTACCGGCACGACCGCCATGCCTCAGCTCCGGTAGTCGGCGTTGATGCGCACGTAGTCGTAGGAAAGATCGCAGGTCCAAATCTCCTCGACTGCCGTTCCACGGCCGAGATCCACAGTAATCGGGATCTCTGCCTGCGCCATCACCTGCTGGCCGGCCTCTTCGCGATAATCGGGATCGCGCGCGCCATCACGGACGATGGCAAGCTCGCCCAGGCGAATCTGCACCCGAGAGACATCGAGATCCTCGATGCCCGCCGCCCCGATGGCAGCCAGCAGGCGCCCCCAGTTGGGGTCCGAAGCAAAGAATGCGGTCTTGATGAGGGGGCTGTGGGCCATGCGGTAGGCCACCTGCAGGCATTCCGCGGCATCCCGCCCGCCTTGCACCCGGATGGGGATGAATTTGGTCGCCCCCTCGCCATCGCGAACGATAGCCTGGGCCAATTCCTGGGCGACTTCCGTGACTGCCTGCAAGAGGGCGTGCTGATCTTCGCTACCCGCACGTACGGGTACATTGCCCGCCGCCCCCGTCGCCATCAAGACCGCTGCGTCGTTGGTGGAAGTATCACCATCCACCGTAATGCGGTTAAAGGACTTTTCTACCGCCGCCGCCAAGAGCGGCCGCAGCAGGTCTGGCGCCAGGGCGGCATCGGTAGCGATGAAGGCGAGCATGGTCGCCATGTCGGGGCGGATCATTCCCGAGCCCTTGGCAATTCCGGTCACCGTTACTTCCTTGCCCCCCAAGGACAAGCGACGAAAGGCGCCCTTGGCGACGGTGTCGGTGGTGCGGATGGCATCGGCGGCAGCCAGCCAGCCATCGGCACCCAAAGCCTCCAAGGCAGCAGGCAAGGCGGTGGAGATTTTGCCTGCCAAATCCACCGGCTCGCCAATCACCCCGGTCGAGAAGGGCAAGACCTGCTCCGGCGCACAACCTAAGGCCTCGGCCACCACCCGGCAGCTATCGACCGCCGCCTGGGCGCCGGCTGCACCCGTGCCGGCATTGGCATTGCCGGTATTGATGACGAGGGCACGGATCGCCGACGACGCCGCCAGATGCGCCTCGGCAACAAGGACTGGGGCGGCGCGAAAGCGATTACGGGTAAAGAGGGCAGCGACCTGGGTGCCAGGGTCGAGAACCAACAAGGTGAGGTCCTTGCGGCCAGGATAGCGAATTCCCGCCTCTGCAACGGCCAAACGCACCCCGGCCACGGGGGGGAGGAGAACAGGGGCGGATAGGGCAACGGGCATGCTGTCTCCTCAGTCCAGACGACCACAACAGTGCTTGTATTTTTTGCCCGAACCGCAGGGACAAGGCTGGTTGCGCCCAACCTTGTGCGCCTGGAAGGGGGTCGCAGCCGCAGCACCTAGGGCAGCCACTGCCGGCAGATCGAGATCTTCATCGGCGCTCGAACCCCCGGCAATCTCTGGGTGCTGGAAAACCAAGCCCTGATTGGAGCGCTGCGGAAAGAGACTGCTCCAATCCATGCTCTCCAGCGCCGACTCCTCCGCCGGACTGACCTGCACATGGGATAGGGTACTGACAATCTCCTCACGAATGCGCGCCAGCATGGCGTTGAACAACACCAAGGATTCACGCTTGTATTCCTGCTTGGGATTCTTCTGGGCATAACCGCGCAGGTGGATGCCCTCGCGCAGGTGATCCATGCTCGCCAAATGGTCCTTCCACTGGCTGTCGAGCACCTGCAAGGTGACGCTCTTCTCCAAATGGCGGGCCATCTCCTCGCCCATCAGCGCTTCTCGCTCTCGCCAGCGTTGCTGGACGCCGCTCAGGATCCGCTCCTGCAGTCCGGCATGGTTTAGGCTACGGTCCTGTGCCAACCAATCGGCCACCGGGAATTTCTCGGCAAAGACGCGCTCCAGGGCCATCTCCAAGCCCTCAATGTCCCACTGCTCTTCCATGACCCCGGGTGGGGCATAATCCTCGAGCAGGGCCGCGAGCACGTCCTCGCGCAGGGTTTCGATCTCGCTGTGGAGATCTTCGCTATCCATAAATGCATTACGCTGGGCGTAGATGATTTTGCGCTGATCGTTAGCAACGTCATCATATTCGAGCAGCTGTTTGCGAATATCGAAATTGCGGGCTTCCACCTTGCGTTGCGCGTTTTCAATAGATTTGGTCACCCAGGGATGCTCGATGGCCTCTCCGGGCTGCATCCCCAGTTTCTGCATCAAGCCACCGAGACGATCGCTACCAAAGATGCGCATTAATGGGTCTTCGAGGGATAGGTAGAAACGGCTGCTGCCCACATCTCCCTGACGACCGGCACGCCCACGCAGCTGGTTATCAACGCGGCGCGACTCATGGCGTTCGGTGCCAATGATGTGCAAGCCGCCAGCAGCCAGACTGGCATCGTGTTCCTGCTGCCAGCCATCACGTAGGGCACGCATCTGCTCTTCCTTGCTCGCATCGTCGAGATCTTCCCGCGCTTGGATCATCTCGATCTGATGCGCAACATTGCCACCCAGAACGATGTCGGTGCCGCGACCGGCCATGTTGGTGGCAATGGTTACCGCACGGGTCTTGCCCGCCTGCGCAATGATCTCCGCTTCACGCTCGTGCTGCTTGGCATTGAGCACCGCGTGGACGATCTTGCGCTCGCGCAGACGCTGCGATAGATACTCGTTATGTTCAATAGAGGTGGTGCCGACAAGAACAGGTTGCCCGCGCTGCTGACAGCCACTGATATCGTTGATGATGGCATCCCATTTTTCTTCCGCGGTGCGGTAGATCTGGTCTGGCAGGTCCTTGCGACAAATGGGCTTATGGGTTGGAATGACCACCACTTCCAGGCCGTAAATCTGATTCAGCTCAAAGGCTTCGGTATCGGCCGTGCCGGTCATGCCGGCAAGTTTTTCGTACATACGGAAGTAGTTCTGGAAGGTGATGGAGGCCAAGGTCTGGCTCTCGTTCTGAATCTCCACCCCCTCCTTGGCTTCTACCGCCTGATGCAGACCATCCGACCAACGGCGCCCAATCATCATGCGCCCGGTAAATTCATCGACGATGCAGACCTCGCCATCGCGCACAATGTAATCCGTTTCACGCTTATAGATATGGTGCGCACGCAAGCCTTGATTGAGGTGATGCACCAGACTGACGTTCAAGACATCATACAAATTCCCCTGCTCCAGGAGACCATGCTCGCGCATCAACCCCTCGGCCTTCTCGACGCCTTCTTCCGTGAGGAGGACCTGCTTAGCTTTTTCGTCAATGGTAAAGTCTTCTTCCGCTTGGAAGAGGGGAATCAAGCGATCGACCCGCACATAGAGGTCCGTGTTTTCCTCGGTTGGACCGCTAATAATGAGGGGGGTACGTGCCTCGTCGATAAGGATGGAGTCGACCTCGTCGATGATGGCGTAGTGAAGACTTCGCTGAACCCGCTCGGCAGGCGAAAAGGCCATGTTGTCGCGCAGGTAATCGAAGCCGAACTCGTTGTTGGTGCCATAGGTGACATCGGCGGCGTAGGCAGCGCGGCGCTCCTCCGGCGACAATTGCGAGATGATGGTACCCACCGAGAGTCCGAGAAAATTATGCAAACGGCGCACCCACTCGGCATCGCGGCTGGCCAAGTAGTCGTTGACCGTCACCACATGCACTCCCCTACCGGCAAGGGCATTGAGGTAGGCGGGCAAGGTCGCGACCAAGGTCTTGCCTTCACCCGTGCGCATCTCGGCAATCTTGCCGTGATGCAACATGTAGCCGCCAATGAGCTGCACGTCATAATGAAACATGCCCAGGGTTCGTTGCGCCGCTTCCCGCACGGTGGCAAAGGCCTCGGGGAGCAGGTCGTCAAGGGACTCGCCCTGCTCATAGCGGGCGCGCAGGCGAGCCGTCTGCCCTTGCAGCTCGGCGTCGCTCATGGACCGGTACTGCTCCTTGAGCCCATTGATTCGGTTGACAACGCTGCCGGCTTTTTTGATCAGACGGTCATTGCGACTACCTACCACATGACGGATGATGGTTCCCAGCATGAATGCCAAAACTCTAAGTCAAAAAAATATGCCCGAGGGTAGCACGAAGCCCGCGCGGACGAAACGCCATGCCCGCGATCAGCTTGGCCCCGCCCTCGCCGCCCTCTTCCGCCATGGCCAAGAGCTACAGGTGCGCCAGCAAGATTGGAATGCCCTCTTGAGCCTCGAGGCCCAGGAACGTACCTGGATCGTCGATTGGCACGGCGGGGTATTGCAGGTTCTGGTGGAAAGCGGCGTCTGGCTGAGTTGGGTCCGACGTCACCAAAAACAAATTTGCCAACGTTGGAATGCTCGCCATCCAGAGCAGCCGGTGGAACGCATTGAGGCGTCGGTCCGCCCCTGGTACCCGCGGGTTGCCGCGCCCCTAGTGCCGGCCTCGACCGCCATAACGGGGCCGGCGCCAGCGGCACTGCGCGAACTCGCCGCAACGAGTGAGGGACCGCTACGCAGCGCCCTCGAACGCCTGATCCAGACCTTAGATCAGGCCGGTACCGACACCAAGGAATCGACGAAGGAGAAAGGCGCCCGCTCCGGCGCGGCGTAGTCCACATATTCCCAGGCATCCTCGCGCTGCAGCAATAAGCGCAGGAGCTGGTTGTTCAGGGCATGGCCGGCCTTATGACCGGAAAAATGCCCAAGAAGGGGGTGTCCAAGCAGATAGAGATCGCCGATGGAGTCAAGCACCTTATGGCGCACAAATTCGTTGGCGTAGCGCAAGCCGTCCTCATTGAGGACACGGTAATCGTCGACGACAATGGCGTTGTCGAGATTTCCGCCTAAGGCCAAACCCATGCGCCGCAAGGTCTCGACTTCGCGCATGAAGCCAAAGGTGCGGGCGCGGGAGACTTCCTTGAGATAAGAGGTGTGCGCAAAATCGACGCTCACCTCTTGCCCACCATTGCGCAAAACCGGGTGATCGAAGTCGATGGCAAAGCTGACCCGGAAGCCATCGAAGGGCTCGATGCGCACCCACCGATCCTCTTCCCGCACCTCCAAGGTTTTTTTGATACGGATAAAGCGCTTCGGGGCGTTCTGCTCCTCAATGCCGGCGCACTGAATAAGGAATACGAAGGGGGCGGCGCTGCCATCCATGATCGGCACTTCCGCCCCGTCGAGGTCAACATAGACATTGTCGATGCCCAGACCGGCAAAAGCCGACATCAGGTGCTCGATGGTACCGACCCGCACGTCGCCGTCACCGATGTTGGTAGACAGGCGCGTATCGACGACGTGCAAGGGATCCGCTTTGATGTAAGCGTTGCCGGGGAGGTCGCTGCGGTGGAAGACGATGCCGGTGTTGACCGGAGCCGGACGCAGGCCAAGGTAGACTTTCTTGCCGCTGTGCAGGCCGATGCCAGTGCCCCAGATCATATTTTTCAGTGTGCGCTGCTGAATCATCTAAGCTGTCCGCGATCGTCGCGATCGCCCTCCCACGTTTCCTGTATCTAACCATACAACGACTGTTGCGAACTTACAACTCCATCGATTTGGGCAGTGTAAGCCCAGCTCTCCAAGCCTGCAATCGACTTTGACATTCCTTCACGATTCTCCGCACATTTGCCCCCGAGTTCTGCTACACTTTGTCCCTTGCAAATTGCGACCCTGCTCCGTTACCCATTTTTGAGGAACCCTTGCATGGCAACACCTGGTAACAAAAAAACCCTGATGACCCTCTACTCCGCACCAGATTGCGTCTTTGCGCATCGCGTCCGCTTCGTGCTCGAAGAGAAGGCGATGGAGTATCAAACCATCGACGTCGATTTCAACAACAAACCCCAAGACCTCTTGGAGCTAAATCCGTACGGCGAGGTACCAACCCTCGTCGATCGCGATTTGGCCGTCATCGAATCCTTTCTGATCATTGAATACCTCGATGAGCGCTTTCCGCATCCGCCGCTCATTCCTGTAGACCCCATTTCTCGTGCGCGGGTACGCGTGGGCCTGATGCAGTTCGATCGCGACTGGTTCTATCCCTTGTTCTTGCAGGGCTACAGCAGCGAGGATCAGGAGCAGGCAAGAAATTCCTTGCGCCGCTCCCTGGCCCAGCTCAGCACCCTGCTCAGCCAGCAGCGCTACCTCTTTGGCGACGAACTCTCCATTGCTGACTGCGCCCTTGCCCCCTTGCTGTGGCGACTGCCGAGCCTCGGCATCGAGATGCCCAAGGGCGCCAAGGCGACGCAAGACTACATGCAG
>JAWNZB010000060.1:0-13169 GCA_038447835.1 Candidatus Igneacidithiobacillus chanchocoensis
CGATCATTGTGGCTATTGCCCTGACCCTGCGCCGCCGGCCGGATACCAAATCGCAAGCGGTGGGTCGGCAGGTGGCGGTGGTCGTCAAGGATCGTTTGCGTATGGTCGATCTGCGAGGGCCGCGGCAATGACGGCGCCCAACCTGTCGCAGTGGCTGATTTTGGGGGCGCTGCTCTTTTCCATTGGGGTGGTGGGGATTTTTCTCAATCGCAAGAATGTCATCATTCTGCTCATGGCGATCGAAATATTGCTACTAGCTGTCAATATCAATTTTGTCGCCTTTTCGCGCTACCTGGGCAATTTGGAAGGGCAGATCTTCGTGTTTTTTGTGCTTACGGTTGCCGCCGCCGAGGCTGCCATCGGTCTGGCGATCCTCGTGGTCTATTTCCGTAATCGCCGCAGTATCAATGTAGAAGACATCGACGAGTTACGGGGTTGAACATGGAGATCTTTGCCTGGCTGCATAGTCTGCCGCCCATTTGGGTCTATTTGCTCATTCCTCTGGCTCCCCTGGCAGGAGCCTTGGTCGCCGGTTTGGGGGGGTGGGCCCTGCGCGAGCGGGCGCATTGGGCACCTATCTTGGGGGTTGCTTTTGCCCTCTATCTATCGATATTCGTGCTGCTCGAAGTACTCCATGGGGTCAGCTTTTACGGCAACGTCTATACATGGGCGGTTTTCGGCAATCTACCGGTGCATATCGGTTTCGATATCGACAGTCTGACGGCAGTAATGCTGGTGGTAGTGACCTTCGTGTCGCTCTGCGTGCATATCTACACCATCGGCTATATGCACGGTGACCCCGGCTACGCCCGCTTCTTTAGCTATATTGCGCTTTTTACCTTCAGCATGTTGATGCTGGTCATGGCTAATAATTTTCTCCAGCTCTTTTTTGGCTGGGAAGCGGTGGGGCTGGTCTCGTACCTACTCATTGGCTTTTGGTTCACTCGTGAAAGCGCCAATCAGGCCGCCCTCAAGGCCTTTTTGGTCAATCGCGTTGGTGATTTTGGTTTTCTTATCGGTATTGCGGCGATCTATCACTACTGCGGCAGCCTCGATTACCGCACCGTCTTTGCATCGGTGCCCGGTCTGATCGGGCAGACGGTGACCATCCTCCCGGGGCATCCTTGGTCGGTGCTCACCTGGATTGCTTTGCTGCTCTTTATTGGTGCCATGGGGAAGTCGGCACAGGTGCCCCTGCATGTTTGGCTGCCCGAATCGATGGAAGGCCCGACCCCCATTTCGGCGCTGATCCATGCCGCTACCATGGTCACGGCGGGGATCTTCATGGTCTCGCGCATGTCGCCCATCTATGAGCAGTCGGCCACTGCCTTGAGCGTGGTATTGATCATCGGTGCCATCACCGCCCTGTTCATGGGCTTGATTGGGCTCGTGCAGAACGACATCAAACGCATCATTGCCTATTCCACCCTCTCCCAGCTCGGCTATATGACCGCGGCTCTGGGTGCCTCAGCCTTTTCGGCGGCTATCTTTCATCTGATGACCCACGCCTTCTTCAAAGCATTGCTCTTCCTGGCCGCGGGTTCGGTCATCCATGCCATGGAGAATGAGCAGGACATCCGCAAAATGGGTGGTCTGCGTCGACATATGCCGATCACTTACCTGACCTTTTTGGTGGGCGCGTTGGCGCTATCGGGAATCCCGCCCTTCGCCGGCTTCTTCAGTAAGGATCTGATCATCGAAGCGGTGGGCGACTCGTCGATGGTTGGCGCCCACTTCGCCTACCTGCTTTTGGTTCTCGGCGCCTTGGTGACGGCCCTGTATACCTTCCGCATGTTTTTCCTGGTTTTTCATGGCAAGCAGCGGATGGACGAGCATACGCGCGCGCATCTGCACGAATCCCCTTGGGTGATCACCGCGCCTCTCATTGCCCTGGCCATTCCTTCCTTGCTGGCGGGCTGGTTTTTTGTTGCTCCGGTTGGTCTTGGAGATTTTCTCGACAGTTCGCTGCAAATTCGGGCGCAATGGAATACCGTGGCCGAGATTGCCAGCCATTGGCAGGGAGCGGGGGTGTTTCTGCTCCACGGCCTGCAGTCCTGGCCCTTCTGGTTGGCGATTTTGGGCATCGCCTTGGCGGTCTGGTTCTACCTGTTGCACGATGGGGTACCTGCCGGACTGAGCACACTGCTTGCCCCGGCCACCTGGGTATTGCGCAAAAAATATGGTTTCGATGCCTTTAATCAATGGGTCTTTGTGCGCGGGGCGTTGCTCTTTGGTCGTCGCTTTTGGCATTGGGGCGATGAGTCCCTCATCGATGGAGCAATGGTCAACGGTAGTGCGCGTATGGTGGCGCGGGCGGCACTTTCTTGGCGGCGCTTACAGACCGGTTATATTTATCATTATGCCTTTGTCATGATTATCGGCCTCGTTCTTTTCATGACCTATTTCATGATTTGGAGGGGCTAAACCGTGTATTCCTTTGGCATACTGAGCGCCGCCATCTGGGTGCCCATTGTGGGGGGATTCCTGGTCCTCGCCTTGGGTGATCGTGCCGGCGGCAACTTGGCGCGCTGGGCTTCGCTGCTGGTGTCCGTGGCAACCTTTGCCATCACGCTGCCGCTTCTGACGGGTTTCGATACGCAGACGGCGTCGATGCAGTTCGTGGAGCGGATACCCTGGATTCCGTCCTTCCATATCGAATATTTCTTGGGCATCGATGGGATCTCCCTGTGGTTTATCCTGCTCACCAGTTTCTTGACGGTGCTGGTGGTCATCTCTTCCTGGCGCAATGTTTCTAGCCGGCTTTCACAGTATCTAGCTGCTTTCCTGATCATGGACGGGCTGATGATTGGGGTCTTTTGCGCCCTCGACGCCATCCTCTTTTACGTCTTCTGGGAAGCAATGCTGATTCCCATGTTCCTGATCATCGGGGTCTGGGGCGGCCCGCGTCGCGTCTACGCGACCATCAAGTTCTTCCTCTACACCTTCCTCGGCTCGGTGCTGATGTTGGTGGCCTTTCTCTACCTCTATTTTCATTGTGGCGATAGTTTCAGTCTGCTGGCCTTCCAGCGCACTCCTCTGGGTACTTCGGCACAGACTTGGATTTTCCTCGCCTTCCTTATTGCCTTTGCGGTGAAGATCCCGATGTGGCCGGTGCATACCTGGCTACCCGACGCCCACGTCGAGGCGCCCACGGCCGGTTCGGTCATCCTCGCGGCGGTCATGCTGAAGATGGGAGCCTACGGTTTTCTGCGTCTGAGTCTGCCCATCACCCCCGATGCCAGCCATCAGTTGGCCTGGTTGATGATCACCCTATCGCTCATCGCCATCGTCTACATTGCATTGATTGCCGTCGTCCAAAAAGACATGAAAAAGCTCATTGCCTATTCCTCCATTGCACACATGGGCTATGTCACCTTGGGCTTTTTTGTCTTTACCCAGACGGCGGTGGAGGGCGCCATCATTCAAATGCTATCCCACGGTTTTGTGAGTGCGGCGATGTTTCTCTGCGTGGGAGTGCTCTATGATCGTATGCACACCCGGGAAATCGAGGCTTATGGCGGGGTCGCCAATGTAATGCCCATTTTTGCCAGCCTGATGATGCTGTTTGCCATGGGTAATGTTGGCTTGCCGGGCACTTCGGGCTTTGTTGGCGAGTTCATGGTCGTGCTGGGTACCTATCAGGCCTATCCCTGGCCGGCCATCATTGCTGCCACGGGACTGATCACCGGTGCCGCCTATACCCTCTGGCTCTTCAAGCGCGTGCTCTTTGGCGGCATTGTTCATGCTCAGGTTGCCGCCCTGAACGACCTCAATGGTCGCGAGATCCTGGTCTTGGGTAGCTTGGCGGGCCTGGTTTTGCTGCTTGGGGTATGGCCGGCACCTTTCCTCGATGTCGTCCACGTTTCGGTGGCGCACCTGCTGCAGCAGGTGAGCGTCAGCAAGATTCCGAGTTGAGGAGGCAGCATGCATAACGCCCTGTCCCATTGGTCCTTCGCTATCCCGGAAATCTGGGTCTTGGTGATGGCTTGTGTGGTTTTGCTCGTCGATGTCTATGTCGGTAAGCGCCAGCGTGACCTTGCCTTTGTCCTGACGGGCTTCAGCCTGCTCGCCGCCATGGCACTGACCTGGGCAGATCGGGGCCAGAGTGGTTTTGCTTTCTTCGGGCAGTTGCGTCTCGATCCCTTTACCAGTGTTGCCAGTTTTTTTGTCGAGCTGCTTACCCTTTTGGTCCTGCTCTACTCTCGCAAGTATCTGCTACGCCGGGGTCTCTATCGTGGCGAGGTCTTCGTGCTGTTACTCTTTGCCCTGCTCGGGGCAATGATTCTGATTTCCGGCAGCAATCTGCTGGTTCTCTACTTGGGCCTGGAGCTCCTCGCCTTGAGCCAGTATGCCCTGGTTGCCTTTCAGCGCGATAACGTACGTGCCACCGAGGCAGGGCTGAAATACTTCATTCTCGGTGCGCTGGCCTCTGCCCTGCTGCTCTACGGCATGTCGCTGCTCTACGGGTTGACTGGTTCCCTAAATCTCCAGCAGATTGCCGTGGCCCTGATCAATGTCGGTCCACAGAATTTTTTGCTCGTTCTTGCGGTGGTTTTCGTGGTGGCGGGCATCGCCTTTAAGTTGGGAGCGGCACCCTTTCATATGTGGCTACCCGATGCCTACCAAGGGGCACCGACGCCGGTTACCCTCTTCATGTCATCAGTGCCCAAGATCGCGATCTTTGCCCTTTTTCTGCGGATTCTTGTGGAGGGCGGTTATGGCAGTATCGAGATTTGGCGTCAGCTCTTCATTGCCCTGGTCCTCGTCTCCCTCCTGATCGGGAACGTGGTAGCCATTGCCCAAACCAATCTCAAGCGCATGCTCGCCTATTCGACGGTGGGCAATATGGGCTTTCTTGCCCTCGGTATTGTTGCTGGTACCCAGAATGGTCTGGCCAGCGCTTTCTTTTATGCCGTGGTTTATGCCTTGATGGCGACGGCGGCCTTCGGATTGATCGTCTATTTGAGTCGTGAGGGCTTTGAAGCGGAGGAAATCAGCGATCTGCGCGGTCTTGGCCGGAGCCGACCCTGGGCTGCCTTTCTCTTGCTCGTGATCATGTTTTCTTTGGCGGGGGTACCACCGACCATCGGTTTTTATGCCAAGCTGGCAGTCTTTCAGGCCCTCATCGAGGCGCATTTTGTTTGGTTGGCGGTATACGGCGTCCTGATGGCAGTGGTTGGGGCTTTTTACTATCTGCGGGTGCTCAAGGTTGCCTTATTCGATCCACCGACGGAAGATCTACGCTATGGCGCTGATGACCCGCTTGCGGCCTCGGTGCTGACCGTCAACAGTGTTGCCCTGCTGATTCTTGGCATCGTTCCCGGCGCCTTGTTGGCGTTTTGTTTCCACGCCTTGCAGGGAGTACTGTGATGAACCTTTCGCAGTGGGCGTTGCTCTACATCGGACTCGCCTTTTTGGTCGCAAATCTGCCCTGGTTTAGCGCGCGGCGCTTCTTCTTCGGTGCCAGCCAGCCGCAAAAAACGTTGCCTTGGTACCTTGCCGAGTGGTTCGCGCTCTACATTGTGATGGGGCTACTGGGGATGGGTATCGAGCGCATCATTGATGGCAGCAACCATGCCCAGGGCTGGGAATTCTATGTGATTGCCTTGTGCATGTTTGCAGTGTTCGCCATTCCGGGCTTCCTTTGGCGTTTTAACATCGTCCCGATGTTGCGTCGATCTTGACGGATGCCCATAAGTACTGATATTTTTGAGAGATTAGGCGCGTAGCTCAGGGGGAGAGCGCTACCTTGACACGGTAGAGGTCGGCGGTTCGAAACCGCCCGTGCCTACCACACCCGCACCAGAGGGTCCGACTCGCTGGTGCTTTTTCTTTGGAGATGGCATGTCCGCAATACGTCTGCCCGATGGTTCTGTTCGCTCGTATCCGTCGCCTATTACGGGTACGGATTTGGCGCGGGATATCGGCGCGGGCTTGGCCAAGGCGGCCTTGGCGGTGCGCGTTGATGGGCAACTGCGCGATTTGAACAGCGCCATCGATCACGATGCCGAGGTAAGCATCATCACCAAGGACAGTCCCGAGGGTCTGGAAGTTTTGCGCCACTCGACGGCGCATTTGCTCGCGCAGGCGGTAAAGCAGCTGTTTCCCGATGTGCAGGTAACCATCGGCCCGGTAATCGATAACGGCTTCTACTACGACTTTGCAGCGCCCAAACCCTTTACCCCTGAAGATCTCGAAGCCATTACCGCGCGTATGCGTGCCCTGGTCGACGCGGATCTACCGGTGACCCGCGAGGTGGTGAGTCGAGACGAGGCGATCGCCCGTTTTGGCGCCATGGGCGAGCACTACAAAGTCGAAATCATTCGCGACATCCCCGCCGAGCAGGAGCTGAGCCTCTATCATCAGGGGGATTTCGTCGACCTCTGTCGGGGGCCGCACGTGCCGCGCACGGGGGTTCTCGGTGCTTTTGCGCTACGCAGCGTGGCCGGTGCCTATTGGCGTGGTGATTCGCGCAATCCCATGCTGCAGCGCATCTACGGCACCGCCTGGGCAAGCCAGAAGGCGCTGGATGCGTTTTTGCAGCAACAGGTGGAGGCGGAGCGCCGCGATCACCGCCGCATTGGCACGGAGCTCGAGCTTTTCTCGATTCAGGAAGATGCCGGTGGCGGGCTGGTTTTCTGGCACCCCCAGGGAGCACGGGTGCGCCGGGTTATCGAAGACTTCTGGCGTGCCGCGCATACGGAGGCCGGCTACGAGCTGCTCTTCACCCCGCATATCGCCCACGAACAGCTCTGGTTTACCTCTGGGCACAAGGATTTCTACGCCGAGTCGATGTTCGATCCGATGCAGGACGAGGGGCAGCCGTACCAGCTCAAACCCATGAACTGCCCCTTCCACATTCTGGTGTACAAGAGCAAATTGCGCTCCTATCGCGATTTGCCCATTCGCTGGGCGGAGTTGGGAACGGTATACCGCCATGAGCTCTCCGGCGCCCTGCACGGACTTATGCGCGTGCGCGGTTTTACCCAAGACGATGCCCATATCTTTTGTCGCCCCGACCAGATCGAGGCAGAAATTGCCGGTGTGCTTGCGCTGACCCGCAAAATTTTGAGCACCTTTGGTTTTGAGCGCTATGAGATCAATCTTTCGACGCGGCCCGAAGGTTCGGTTGGCAGTGATGCCATCTGGGAGACGGCAACTGCCGCCCTGACCGCGGCCCTGCAGCATGCCGGCCTCGACTATCAGGTAGACGAAGGCGGTGGCGCTTTCTACGGTCCCAAGATCGACCTCAAGATCGAGGATGCTATCGGTCGTAAATGGCAGTGCAGCACGATTCAGCTCGATTTTAATCTGCCGGAGCGCTTTGCCATGGAATATGTGGCAGAGGATGGTCGACGCGCGGTACCTATCATGATCCATCGGGCAATTTTTGGCTCGGTGGAGCGCTTTTTTGGCGTGCTCATCGAGCATTATGAGGGCAAGTTTCCATTCTGGCTCGCGCCCACCCAGGTGGTGGTGGCACCGATCAGTGAATTGCATGCCGACTACGCCGAAGCGGTGGCGCATCAGCTACAGACCGAAGGCCTGCGCGTAGAAACGGACTTGAGAAGCGAGAAGATCGGCTATAAAATACGCGCCCACACTTTGCGGCGGGTACCCTTCTTGGCCGTTGTTGGTGAACGCGAGAAGGGAGACGGCAGTGTCAGTTTGCGGGATCGCGATGGTCGAGACCTGGGGTCTCTTCCGGTAGCGACATTGGGACAGATTTTGCGGCTCTTAGACACGCAGCGGCAACAGGGCTTGGAACTGGCCTAGGGGGAGGGTAGGGCGATCGCGACGGAAAAAGAGATCCGCATCAATCGGGAAATTCTTGCGGCAAAGGTACGATTGATTGGGGATACGGGAGAGCAGTTGGGTATCGTTTCCCTGCATGAGGCCTTGGCGGCAGCCGAAGAGGCGGAGCTCGACCTGGTGGAGATTGCCCCGCAAGCCGAGCCCCCGGTTTGCCGGGTCATGGATTACGGCAAATTCCGCTTTCAGGAGAGCAAACGGCAACACGAGGCACGTAAGCGCCAAAAGCAAAGTCAGGTCAAGGAGATCAAGTTCCGTCCTCGGACGGACGATGCAGATTACCAGATCAAACTGCGTAATATTGTTCGTTTTCTGGAAGATGGTGATCGGGCAAAAATTACCTTGCGCTTTCGTGGTCGCGAGATGAGTCACCCCGAGTTGGGGATGGAACTGCTCAGCCGGGTAGAAGCGGATTTGCAGGAAATGGGCGTGGTCGAGCAGCGGCCACGTATGGAAGGGCGGCAGATGGTCATGATCATCGCCCCGAAGAAGAAATAGGAGAGGCACGATGCCGAAGATGAAGTCCAATCGCGGGGCCGCCAAGCGTTTCAAGCGCACCGGCTCGGGGAAATTCAAGCACCGGCAGGCGTTCTTGAATCACATCCTCACCAAGAAAAGTACCAAGCGCAAGCGCCATTTGCGCCACACCCTGGTCACCTCGGGCAGCGACCAAGCCGCGTTGCGGCGTATGTTGCCCTACGGCTAAAGTTAGAGGAGCACCGAGATGTCAAGAGTGAAACGGGGCGTTACCGCCCACGCCCGCCACAAGAAGGTTTTGGCACGTGCCAAGGGCTTCCGTGGCCAGCGTAAGAGTAATTTCCGCATCGCTAATCAGGCGGTGATGAAGGCTTTGGTTTATGCCTACCGTGATCGGCGCGTCAAGAAGCGCGACTTTCGCAGCCTGTGGATTGTGCGCATCAACGCCGCGGCACGTTCCGAAGGTCTCACCTACAGTCGCTTCATCAACGGTCTGCAGCGTGCAGGCGTGAGCCTCGATCGCAAAGTCTTGGCGGATATCGCCGTGCGTGACAAGGCCGCCTTCTCCCGCCTCGTCGAAGTCGCCAAGGGTCAGCAAAGCGCTGCCTGAATTTCTGCAAGGAGGCTATGGTGGAGAATGCAGCACCCCTGGCCTCCGTCGCGGAAGTGGCGGAAGCCATCGCCGAACTGCGGCAGCTTGCCGAACTCGACCAGTTGCGCGTGCAATGGTTGGGAAAGAAAGGATATTTGACCCAGGCTCTGCAAGGCTTGGCTGGGCTTGCCCCAGAGCAGCGCCGTGCTCGTGGTGCCGAGCTCAATCAGCAGAAAGAGGCAATCCAGCGTTTGCTGGACCAGCGCCGGCAGCAGCTGGAGGCGGAACTTCTTGCCAGCCGTCTTGCCGATGAGGCAATCGATGTTACTTTGCCTGGCCGTGATTCCGGTCGCGGCACTCTGCATCCCGTGCGACAGACCCTCGATTGGATCGAAGGGTATTTCTCCGAGCTTGGGTTTGAGATCGCCGACGGCCCCGAGCTGGAAGATGATTTTCATAACTTCACGGCGCTCAATATTCCTGCCGATCACCCTGCGCGGGCCATGCACGACACCTTCTACCTCGAAGACGGGAGGGTGCTGCGCACCCACACGTCACCGGTGCAGATTCGCTATCTGGAACAGCATCAACCGCCCTTACGCATGATTGCCACCGGCCGGGTGTATCGCCGCGACTCGGATTTGACCCACACCCCCATGTTTCACCAAGTCGAGGGCCTATATCTCGACGAGTCCGCGACTTTTGCCGATCTGCGAGGTCTTCTGGCAGATTTTCTGCAACAGTTTTTTGCACGCAGCGATTTGCCGGTGCGTTTTCGCCCCTCCTATTTTCCCTTTACCGAACCCTCTGCGGAAGTCGACGTGGGTTGCGTGATTTGCAATGGCAAGGGGTGCCGGGTTTGCAAGGATACCGGCTGGCTGGAGGTCCTTGGCTGCGGGATGGTGCATCCAGCGGTGCTCGATATGGCGCGGGTCGATCAGGAGCGCTTTACCGGTTTTGCCTTTGGCATGGGGGTAGAGCGCCTGACCATGCTGCGCTATGGGATTACCGATCTGCGCCTATTCTTTGAAAACGATCTGCGCTTTTTGCGCCAGTTCGCTTAGGAGAGCCTATGCGCGTGCCCTTGGAGTGGTTGCGGGAATTTCTGGATACGGATTGGCCGGCAGCGCGCCTTGCCGATACCCTGAGCATGAGCGGGTTGGAGGTGGAGGCGGTTGAGCCTGCTGCCCCCGAGTTTAGCGGCGTGGTGGTAGGGGAGGTGCGTCGGGTATGGGCGCATCCCGCCGCCGACAAACTGCGGGTAGCGGAAGTGGCAGTAAGCGCCGATGCCACGTGGCAAATCGTTTGCGGTGCTGCCAACTTACGCGAAGGACAGAGGGTCGCCGCTGCTTTGGCGGGCGCGCGGCTGCCCGGCATGAAGATCAGCAATGCCGAACTGCGGGGAGTGGCCTCGCAAGGTATGCTCTGCTCGGCGAAAGAGCTGGGTATGGAGGATGGCAGCGCCGGCATCCTCGAACTCGACGCAGACAGCCCTGTAGGTGCGGATCTGCGGGCGTACCTCAAGCTCGACGATCCGGTACTCACTTTGGGCATTACTCCGAACCGCGGCGATGCCCTCTCCATCCTCGGGGTGGCCAGAGATCTTGCCGCCCGCGGGGCGGGTCGTTTTCTGCCGCCTGTTTTTCCCCAGGCACCCTGGCCGCCGGCTGGTGCCGATGCCAGCCTTGGCAATGGCTTCGCGCTGCGAATTGCCGCGGATGCGCAGGAGGCCTGCGGTACGTACTCCGCTCTCTTGCTTACCCACCTGCCAGAGCGCTTGCCGGATTTCTGGCGAGAGCGTTTGCGCCGTACTGAACAAAAATGCATTTCGCCCCTGGTCGATTATCTGAATGCCTGGATGATTGCCCTTGGACAACCCATGCATGCCTTTGATGCCGACACCCTGCACGGAGGCATCGAGGTACGCTGGGCGCGGGCGGGTGAAGTCCTTGATGCCCTCGACGGCCGCGATCTTCCTTTGGCCCCAGACATGTTGGTGATTGCCGACCAGCAGGGCCCGGTAGCCCTCGCTGGAATCATTGGCGGCCGACGCACGGCGGTATCGGCGCAGACGCAGAGAGTGCTCCTCGAGGCCGCCTATTTTTCCGCTGCGGCAGTGCAGGGGCGGGCGCGGCGCTTGGGGCTGCAAACCGAGGCGGCGCAGCGCTATGAGCGCGGGGTAGATTTTCGCCTCGCCTTGCCCGCTGCCCTGGCGCTGCAGGCCTCCTGCGCTATGCGACGGGAAGCCGGCGTGACCCTTTCCGGTTTGTTGCCGGACGTACCGCAAATTCTTCTGCGCCGGCAACGGATTGCCCGTATTCTCGGTGCAGAGCTTGCTGCCGATACCATACCGGCCCTGCTGCAGGCTCTCGGTTGCCATCTGCAGGAGCAGGACGGCGATTGGCGCGTTAATCCTCCCAGTCACCGCTATGATCTGCGCATCGAGGCCGATTTGATCGAAGAGCTTGGCCGACTCAGTGGCTATGAGAATTTACCCAGCCGTCGCCCGCAGGCGGTACTGCGACCCTTGGCAACGGCGATGGCCCGCTTGCGGCAGGACCTGCTGAAGACTCTTATCGCTCGCGATTATCACGAGATCATCACCTATAGTTTCGTTGCCGAGGAGCTTCAGGGGCTATTTTCTCCTGGGGCGGTTACGCCACGTTTGCAGAATCCGATCTCTGCCGATCTGGCGGTAATGCGGGCGAGCCTGTGGCCAGGTCTGCTGCAAACCCTGCGCTTCAATGCCAACCGGCAGCAAGATCGTCTGCGCTTTTTTGAGTTCGGTCGCGTTTTTGCCGACCAGAAGCAGCAGATGCAGCTTGCGGGAGTGCTTTGGGGGTCGCGCCTGCGCGAGTCCTGGGTCGACGCGCCGCGAGATAGCGATTTTTACGATCTCAAGGGTGATGTCGAGGCGCTGCTCAGCCTCTGGCCGGAGCGGGAATTTCGCTTTGCGCGAGTGGAGGATCCGGCTCTGCATCCCGGTCAGAGCGCGCAAATTCTGTGGCAAGATCGCTGTGTTGGGCGCCTCGGGGCGTTGCATCCGCGGCTGCTGGAGCACTTTGGTTTGGGATCAGCACCGTGGCTCTTTTCGTTGGATGTAGAGCTTTTGCTAACGCCGAAGTCCGTGCCCTTTTTCCGACCGTTATCGCCCTTTCCCCTGGTGCAGCGCGATTTGGCGCTGGCGGTGCCAGACGCGCTCGAGGCTGGGCGGATCCTGGAAATCCTTGCCGCGGCAGGCTCGCAACTGGTGCAGGAAATTCGCATTTTTGATCGTTACCGCGGGGATAAGGTGCCGACCGGGCACTATGGTTTGGGCCTACGCTTGCAGTTTCAGGCGCAAACCAGCACCCTTTTGGAAGCTCAGGTACAGGAAGAGGTGGAACGGCTCCTGCATTTTCTGCAGGCACAGGTTCCCGTGGCGTTGCGCGTATAGGGGTGGAAGATGGCAGTCACTAAAGCAGAAATCGTCGATATGCTCTTTTCGACAATGGGTCTGAACAAGCGCGAAGCAAAGGCGATCGTCGAATCGTTCTTTGACGGTATCCGCGAGACCCTGGCCCAGGGCGAGGAAGTGAAGCTCTCCGGGTTCGGAAATTTTTCTCTGCGCGAAAAGAATCCGCGCCCAGGAAGAAATCCGAAAACTGGGGTGGAAATTACCATCACCGCGCGTCGAGTGGTTACCTTTCATCCCAGTCAAAAACTCAAGGCGCACGTAAATGGCGATGGAGTCGGGGAATAGGGCAAAGGCGGGCAGGGCCCTGGCCGCCCTGCCCGAGATCCCGGAAAAGCAATATTTTTCCATCAGCGAAGCGGCGGAGCTTTGCGGAGTGAAGGCGCATGTGTTGCGCTATTGGGAGCAAGAATTTCCGCAACTGAAGCCAGTCAAGCGGCGCGGTAATCGTCGCTACTATCAAAAACACGATCTTCTGCTGGTGCGGCAGATTCGCAGCCTGCTGTACGGCGAAGGTTTTACCATTCATGGTGCCCGGGAGCGAATTGGTCAACGGCCTGGATCGAGCGAGCTGGAAATCAGCAGCCAACTGCTCCTCGATATCGATAGTAGAGCACCCGACGATTCCAACCCGCAAACCTGGGCGCAACGTTTGCTCTTTCTGCGTCAGGAAGTAGAGGCCCTGCGGCGCCTTTGCGCGGGGCAGCGCGATTGACCGAAGAGGTAGATCTGCGTAGTATGGCGACTCTTGCGGGGCGTAGCGCAGCCTGGTAGCGCACCTGAATGGGGTTCAGGTGGTCGGAGGTTCAAATCCTCTCGCCCCGACCAATAAAT
>JAWNZB010000168.1:0-2430 GCA_038447835.1 Candidatus Igneacidithiobacillus chanchocoensis
CTGGTGCCGTAGCGAGTGAGCACCGGCACGCCGCTGCGCAGGTTGTCCACCGTGGTGCCGCCGCCGGTGTAGGGGAAGGGATCGAGCGCAATGTCCACACGGGAAAAGCAGCGCAGATACTCTTCATGGGTGCTTTGCGCCTCGAAGATCAGGCGTGATGCCTCGATGCCATAGCGGGCGAAATGCGCGCTGAGCTGCTGGCGGTAGGCGCTGCTGATCAAGGCGGCATTTTTGAGGAACAGGCGGCTGCCGGGCGCCTGGCGCAGGATTTGCCCCCAGGCATCGAGGGTTTCTGGAGTGAGTTTGACCGATTGGTTGAAACACCCAAAGGTGATGTGGCCGTTGGTCAGCGCTGGCAGCGGGGTGCTCTGTACCGGCAAGTCTGGCTCGATGTAGCACAACCGGGTACGGGGCAAGGGCCAGAGGGTTTCGGTGAAATATTGCGCGTGGTCTTCGGGCAGGCTCCAGGGATCGGTGAGGAGGTAGTCCATCTCAAACAATCCTGTTGTGGCGAAATAGCCTAACCAACTCACCTGCACCGGGGCCGGACGGAAGGCGAAAAGCGGCAGCCGAGTGCCTGCGGTATGGCCTGATAGATCGATGAGGATGTCGATGCGTTGTTCGGTAATGAGGCGGGCAGCCTGCAAGTCGTCGAGCGCCTTGATGTTGTGCCAGGAAGCGCACAGGGCTTGAATCTCCCGAGCGATGGCATCCTTGGCCTCATCGCTTGCAAATGCGTGCACCTGCAGACGATGGCCATGCCGCTGATGCAGCGCACGCAGGATGCCGCGCAGAAAATGGCCGACCACATGGTCTCGCAAATCGGCCGAGACCAGGCCGATGCGCAAGGGCCCGGCATGTGGCGCGGTTCGATCATGCTTGATGCGATCGAACAGGCCTCGTCAGCAGACGGGTTGGCGCATTGCCCATCCAGCAGATACCACAGATTGCTGTAGAGCGTTTGCTCAGCTGGCGCTGACAGCAGTCCCTGTCGGTAACAGGCCTCAGCCGCGGACAAGTCTCCCGTGCGCCGCAGGAGATTGCCCTCCGTCAATCTCAAAGTCAAAGGCCCAGGGTGGGTAACGTCTTTTTTCAAGCCCAGTTGGGCGAATTGCAGAGCGGCCAGCAGATCGCCTTGTTTTTCGAGATTGTTCGCGCCGTTGTTGTAGGGGATGGGGTTTTTCGGTTCTCGCCTGGCAATCTGCCGGTAGAGGGCATCGGCCTCCAGATGGCGCTTTTCGCTGGCGAGGAAATCAGCGTAGCGCAGTTGCAACGCGCCGGGGACCACGGGCAGTTGCATGCCACGCTGAAACAGCGCCTCGGCTTTTTCCGGCGCCTGGTTTGCGGCGTGAAACCGCGCCAGCAGATCGATAAGGACCTCTGATTGGGGCTCGGCTTGCAGCGAGGCCGTCAGCAGTTCTTCGATACGCTGCCCGTGTCGGCTGGGGTCTTGCTTGAACAAGGCGTCCGCGAGTTCATAGCGCGTTCGCCCCGTGTTGGCGATGGACAAGGCGCGCTCGTAATAGTTGATTGCCTCGTCCGCGCGTTTGAGTTTGACCATCAGCGCGGCGAGGTTGCGGTGCGCGTAGTAATCGGTCGGCTGTTGCTCGAGGATTTCGCCAAACGTGCGCTCAGCCAGTTCGTCCTGCCCCATATTCATGAACAGCACCCCCAGGCTATTGCGTGCCTGATGGTGCGCGGGATTGAGCTGCAGCGCACGCAGAAGACTCGCCTTGGCATCGAATGGATGACGCAGTTGCAATTGCAGCGTACCGAGGTTGAACCAGACCTGCGCGTTGTCCGGCTCGAGCCGCGACATGGTGCGCAAGAGCGGCAGAGCATCTTCAGGCCGCTGGGCTTGCGTATAGGCCTGGCAGAGCAAATCCATCACCACCAGTGCATCCGGGGCTTGCTTGAGCAAAGCCCTGCCCAAGCGAATGGCTTGCTCGGGGCGGTTTTGCTGCAGCGCGCTGCGCGCCTGCGCCAGTTGTGCTTCGAGTTTTGCCTTTACAGAATTGGCCCCGGGCGGGGGGGGCGCGGGGAAAAATGGCTCAAGTTTTTTTTGCTTGTTCATGGGCAAGTGCTTGGCGCAGACTGAAGGAATAAGCGGAATTGCTGGCCACCTCATCGATCACCGCATGCATCAAGGTGTTGCGCAACTGGTGGAATTTTTCCTCGTCAATCTGTAACTGAACGCCAATATTTTTCAGGTGCACAAAAAACTCTGCACCCCCGGTCGGCGTGATCTGAATAACCCCCAGAGGCGACAGACCCAGATACTGCAGCTCGATCATCAACAAGTAAAAAGAGGCAGGTACGAAGACACTGCAATGCACATCGGTATAATCATCTTTCCATTGATTTTCTTGTTGTTGCAAAGCCGCATAATGAGCGCGCAATTTGGTATTGGCGAGCGCGCCTCGCGGATCG
>JAWNZB010000169.1:0-2362 GCA_038447835.1 Candidatus Igneacidithiobacillus chanchocoensis
GAAGAATCCTGTTTGCCCTACCAGTCCTGCCATGGTTGCTCTCCCTTCCAATCGGCTCCCTACATTTTACTGGAAATGGGGAGTTTTTCGAACTGCCCCAAAGCCGGTGCCGGCTATTGCGGTACTGCGCTGAAAGTGGTCGATCCTAAGCTCGTCAGCGCCGACTCGGTACCACACACCGCACTCGCCCAGTTGGAGTTCTCCGGCGGCGCGATAGTCAGCAATATTATTGGTGGCGCTCCCGCCGGCGCATGGATCAAGGCGCTGGGCAACTTTGGTCACCTTGCCGGTTATAACAGCTCAGGTGCCGGAGCCGTAGCAGGCTATGGTTTCCACATGCACAATGCCAACGGACACTGGGTATTGGGGCCGGCGTTCTCCTACGGGCATAACACCATTGGTTCCAGCTATACCAACACCAGCACCAACAGTTATGGCTTCTGGCTCTATGGTGGCTGGCGTCAGCAGTCCTGGAAAGTAGCGGCCATTGCCGGTGGTGGCTTTACCCAGAACTCCGAAACCACCGCTTTTGACACTATCAATAGCGGCCAGTCGAATTATTCCGGCTCTTTCTGGGACCTCGCCGTACGGCCGAGCTACTGGGTCCGGATGGCCAGCGGTCTGGTCTTGTCCCCCCGAGTAACATTGAATTACGGCAGTTCCAATACCTCCGCATTTGCGCAGACTTTTGGTCCGACCAACTACTCGATTGGCAGCGCCCAATACTCCGTATTTACGGCATCACCCGTTATGCTGGTGGGTGACAAAATGAACCTCGGCGGCGTGAGCATTGACCCGCAAGTCCGCGTCGGTCTCAACGAAAACATCGGCCCTACCACCACTTTTGGCCTGCCGCATACGCAGGGCACAGCAGAAGCCCGGCTGAATGTGGACGAAAGCAAAGACCTATTCGGTGTACTCTCGTGGAAATACACCTACGGCGGCGGCCAGGGCTATGGCTACAACACCATCATGGCCGCAGCACGCTATCTGTGGTGATTTTCAGATAGCTCGGAGCCAATAACGTGCTCGGGAGGCCACTCAGTCAGACTAAGTGGCCTCTTTAATCACTCGGCGTCAACGATCCACCCACCAATTTCACCACCTCCCCCCAGCGGCTGCGCCCCCACACTCTTCATCGTCTTCCTCAGCGAGGCCTTGGAACTGCCCGTCGCCGCTCTACGCTATGCCGAATACCGGCAACTGCGTAAGGAACTCAAAGACACCCAGAACGCCCTTTCCGAGCGCAAGTTGTTGGAAAAGGCCAAAGGCCTCCTCATGCGCGACATGCAAATTGACGAAGCCGAGGCCTACCGCCGCCTACGCCGCCTCGCCATGGATAAGGGCAAAAAGCTGGCGGAGATCGCGGAGATGGTGATTGCTATTTGCCCTTAACCACGCCTTTCACCTTGATCACCCCGGCCAGAGCATATCAACGCGCCGCCCTGCCCCGCCCTCCCCGCCGACCCCGGCAGGCGTCCACGCGATTTTTCCGCAATCCGCGCGGCAAGGGCTGACCCTCCAGATAAACCGACAGGAATTGCAAGGTGGCAGACGCACTCAGGGCGATCAGTTTGACCCCCTTGCCCTTGGGCAGATTTTTGACCTCGGCAAGGGGAAACAGCAGGCCATGCCCGTCTGAAGACAGACAAAGTGTTTCTGCCTGAAGGTCGGTGACCGGCACCAGCGGCAATGGCCGCTCATCCGCGCTCAAGGTCAAAAAGGCCTTGCCCGCCCGATTGCGTCCAGTCATATTTTCCAAGGTGGTCAGAAATCCATAACCACCGGTTCCAGCCACCAGCCACAGGCTGTCGCTGGCGCCGCAGGCTACGGATGCCAGCGCGCCACCCGACTGAAAATCCACCTGACTCGACACGGGAATGCCGTCGCCGCGACCGCCGGGTATTTGTGCCACGGCGATAGAATAGGCACGCCCAGAATGATCCAACAAGGCCAGCGTATCCACAGATCGCACCTCGAAGGCTTGCAACAAGGCATCGCCTTCCTTGAACCCCAGAGCCGTCGTATCCAGTCCGTGTCCGGAGCGGGTACGCAGCCAGCCCTTTTGCGAGACGATCACGGTAACGGGTTCGTCGGTGACGGCCGCGGCTATGGTCTGGATGGATTTGTTGGTGATGGCGGTATCGGCTTCCAGCAGAGTGCGGCGATCATCGCCGAATTTTTTGGCGTCGGCCTGGATTTCTTCGGCAATCAATGCCCGCAGGCGGGATTCGTCCTGCAGGAGCGCGGCAAGATAGTCAGCCGTTTCCCGCTTGTCGGCCAGTTCCTTTTCCAGCTCAATACCGGCCAGTCGCGCCAGTTGCCGCAGGCGAATCTCCAGAATGTCTTCTGCCTGAATCTC
>JAWNZB010000170.1:0-2357 GCA_038447835.1 Candidatus Igneacidithiobacillus chanchocoensis
TAGCGTAGAGCAGGCCCGGGCTCGCCTTGGCCGCGCCCTGGCTGAATACTGGCTGGATCACCGCCTGAGCGTTGAACAAGCAGAGCGAGAAGACAAGCCGCGGCGGGTGCTGCCTCCAATGGCCGTGAGGGTGACAACCGGTGTGGGCAAGTCCACGTCAGCTCATGCTGTGCTGTTGGAAGTGCAGGCCGCAGGCTTTCCAGCCTTATTAGTCTTACCAACCCGCCAACTTGCGATGAAGGCTGCCGAAGCCATCCCCGGGGCCGTGGTGTGGATGCCACGCAAGGCTGCGAAAAATGAAGAAGACATTAAGAACCCGGCTGGTGCCGACCCCTTCTCGTGCTATCAGCTTGGTCATGTTAGCAAGGCGGGGACACAGAACCATCGCCCCGCCCAATCCTTGTGCCGTCAATGCCCCCACGGGCACGCGGGAGCCATGAAGCATGGCGGCGCGGAAGCCGTGGAGCAAGCCGTACAGTGGTTCAAATCCCTCGATATTGACAGCGGCGCATACGCTCCGTGCGCCTACCTTTACCGCGGCCTGCCCGCCCAACTGCGCGCACAAATTTTGATTGTGACGCGGGAAGCCTTCAGCGATGCAGTCATTGAACTTGTCGAGATGGATAGCGCCGGGCGAATTCGGCGCACCCCGCGGCTGGTCATAGTGGATGAGAGCATCCAGCCAGCATCTGAAATAAGCATCCACGCGGGCGATGTGGAGCAGTGGCGCGAGCGCTTGCCGGTCATCGCGGAGAGATTTGAGCGCGCAGCACAGAAACAAGCAGACCCAGTAGAAGCCGAGAGCTTGCACAGCAAGTCCGACTTTTTGAAGAATCATGTAGACCAATTTTGCACCATGCTGCTTCATTCTTTAGCAGATCGGCAGCTACCAGACGCCGAGCAGGTGCGAGCCTTTGCCAAAGCCGCGAGCGCCCAAAAATCAATGAGCGCAGCCGGGGCCTACTGGGAGAGAGTGCAATGGCTTAATGAAGATGAGTATTTGACTCCGCTGCGAGCCCTGAGCGCGTTGGCTTGGAGTATGAAAGTCGGGGCGGCCAGGGCGACGCGATCGGGACTTAATGTATATGAGATCAGCCCCATTATTCAGCACGCTACAAAGCGGGGTTCCACAATTTTTCTTGATGCAACTCTGCCCGCAGACCTCGCGGCCATCATTCAAGCAGTTGGCGGCAAAGTGATCCAGGCGACCGCCGCACAGAACATGGTCGTGACTCACTATGTGGGCGAAATGTATGGAAGAGGGAATCCCAAAAAAAAGAGCTATGGCCGAGACGCTGACAGAAAAAGAAGAGAGGCAGAACGCATCGCAGCCTACATTATGAGCCGCAGCCAGGGCAGGCCCGTGGCCTTGCTTTTGCACCGGGCATGGCTGGCGTACACCACAAATTCAGATTTGGGCTGTGAAACCCTGAAAACCGACCCCGCAGCAGTGGTGGCGACGTTCAAACAAGACACCGGATGCCAGGCCGGCTGGTTCGGCATGCACGACCGGGGCCATGACGCATGGAGCGGCCATGACCTGGCGATAATTGGAGTGCCGCTCCCAAGTCCGGATGCATATTCGAGTGCATACGCCGCGTCGCGCGCCGCCGTTCTCAGTGTCAAGCCAGAGCTTGACAGCCAATTCCCAAAATTCAGCGGCGATCTCGATGAAACCAGTTTCCCCCCCCTTCCTCAACAAAAAGAAGTCCGGGAGTGGCTTTTAGACAGCTTGGCTCAGAACCTTGTACAAGGCATCGGCAGGGCGCGTGCAGTGAACCACCGAGGCGAGCCTCTGCAGGTCTCTCTATGGGGCGGCATCCAGGGCGATGAGATGCGTCAAGCCATCTTACGACAAGGGGTGCAGATCGACCAAATCAAGCAAAACCCAATTCATATTTCGCGTGGGACTAGCTCCCGCGCAGTCAAGCGCGACGCGCTGGCCTTGGTGCGCGACGCAGCCTCCGCGTGTAAAACAGCCGGCGTTCGAGTGAGCCGCCCGAACATCGAAAAATATCTGCGTGCCGCAGGATGCGGGCTACGCGCGAGTGACATCGCAGCCGGACTTGCCGAGCTGCGCAGCGCGGGCGAAATCAAGCCAGAGAGCAGCGGCGGGCGACCGAGAACACCGGCGGCAAGCTGCCAGATCGAAGAAGAAGAAGAAATGAGCGTAGGGAAACCTGTTCCCATATCTATATAGAGACTATTTAGATATGGGAACAGGTTTTCGAGCATGAAGAACATGGCTTTCATAACTAGCAGTTATACACGGCGCAGGGGCGCCGCAAAACCAAAAAACGCTGGCAGGGCAGGCAGTGAAGACACACCCCCCCCTACGCGATCAATAGAACCGCAGG
>JAWNZB010000171.1:0-2310 GCA_038447835.1 Candidatus Igneacidithiobacillus chanchocoensis
GTTTGATGCAGAAGCTCTATCAAGCCTTTGCGCGGATTCAACAGCTTGCCGCCGTAGCCGAGGAAGGTATCGCGCAATATCTCGCTACTGGAACCGTCGGCGACAGCGCGAAAGACTTGCCGGAGTTGCCCATCGCCCTGCTGCGTTTGTGGTCGCAACGGGCGAGCAGTGGTCAGGAACTGGCGGCGCAAACCGTGTGGGCGGCGCGTCGGCAACAGCCGGAATGGAATCCAGGCCTCTTTGCCGATCCGCGCTTTCGGGCGGCTTTTCTGCAAGCCATCGTCGACCCCCTACGCGCCCGTCGCGTGCTCAACGCTTTGCATCGCGCCGAATTGCTTGGACGGATTCTTCCTGCCTTTCAACGTATTAGCGGTCTCATTCAGCATGATCTCTTTCATGCCTACACCGTCGACCAGCATACGCTCTTTCTCATCGATCAACTCGCCGCACTTTGGCAAGACGAGAAAATATCCTCGATACGCCACGCTTGGCAGGAGATTGATCAACCCGCGTATCTCATTCTTGCTGGGCTCTTCCACGATATTGGCAAGGGGCGCGGCGGCGATCATTCGCGTATCGGCGCCCGCGAGTGGCGGCAGTTTGCCCGTCGCTTGCAGCTGCCGGAGAGCGAGCGCAACTTGGTCGCCTGGCTGGTGGAAGAACATCTGCAAATGTCTTCGACCTCGCAGCGCCGCGATCTCGACGACCCAGAAACCATCCGCCAATTTGCCCAGGTGGTTGGCACCCGCAAGCGTTTGGCACACTTATTTTTGCTCACGGTTGCGGACATGCGCGCCACCAATCCAGAGCTCTGGAACAGTTGGAAAGCCAGCCTGCTCTACAAGCTATACGATAGTGTCGATCGATTTCTCGCTTCTGGGACACCGGCAGATGACCGTCTTACGGCGGCGCGCCAACGCATTACGGAGCTCGGAACCGCCTTCTCCCCCGCCGAACGCGAAATCCTGGAGCGCCTCTGGCGGGCGCTGCCGGCGGGCTATTTTTTGCGCTATGACCGTGAAGAGCTCCTTTGGCAGGGGCGGGAGATCGTGCAACGCGAGGAAGACTATCGTGTCGCGATTCGCGCGCACCCCCTGCAGGGCGAGCAGATCTTTCTTTTTGGCCCGGATCGTGGCGGGCTCTTTCAAGACATTGCCGGGGTGCTCGACCGCCACTCCCTAAATGTTCTCGACGCCCGCATCGATACCAGCGACAACGGTCTGGCCCTGGACACTTTTCATGTGCTCGACAATACCCGGGCCTTTCGTCGCAGCAGTGGAGCCCATGCCGAACTCGCGGCAGAGCTGCACGCCATGCTCAACCAGGGAGTCCAGAACGCGCCACGTTTTGGTCCCCGCCACCGCGATGCACGCCACCGTTTTTTTGCCACGGTCCCCCTCGTGCTGCGTCTAGATAACGATGCGCTTCTCGACGACACCTTGCTCGAAATCCACAGCGCCGACCAAATGGGCCTGCTCTACCTGGTCGGCACCGTTCTGGCTGCCTTGGGTTTTAGCGTCGTTGGCGCCAAGGTCTCCACCTTTGGTGAACGAGTGGAGGATACTTTCTTCATTCGCAACAGTCGGGGCGAAAAACTCCGGCGGCGCGAGCGCCAATTACTGTGTCAGACCTTGGAAGAAAGACTACAGACACTACTTCCCACCGGTACTTCCACATGCCACTGAAAACTTCTTTACTCCCCGCCCCCCAACGTCTGGGCGATCGCTGTTTGGCGCTAGCCGGGATGCTGCGTGCCGCGCAGCAGGTGCAAGAGGCGGCGCGCCGCGGCCGCAGCGACAATCATCTGCTGCTTCTCAGTGTGCAAAGCATTTTGGCCATCGATGCCCAGGACGCCCTTGCCGCTCTCGCTGGTCTGGAAGGACTACAAAGACCCTTGCAGCAGCTTTGCCCATTGCTCCAGCGCGGCCCAACCCAGGCAGATGAAGCCGAGCTACTGCGCTATAGTCTGTCCTTGGCCAAGCTCAGTGGTCGTCTGCTGGCCCGCCCGGCAGCTCTCGACCGGCTGCAACGGGGCATCGAGCATGCCCGTAGACAGATCGATCACTTTGGCGAACTCCTCCATCCCAGCGTGCTTGCGGGTCTGGCCGACACCTATGCCGAGGGCATCGGCACTTTGTCGCCGCGCATCATCGTATCTGGGGAGAGCCGCTTCCTGACCCGTGACGAAGATACCACCCGTATTCGCACCCTCCTCCTCGGCGGCATTCGCGCCGGGGTGCTCTGGCGTCAGGCGGGGGGAAAGATCTGGGCGACCTTACTCGAACGTAATCGCCTATGCACCTGCAGCCA
>JAWNZB010000061.1:0-12445 GCA_038447835.1 Candidatus Igneacidithiobacillus chanchocoensis
TCAATCCGACCCGCAAAACGAACATGGGCTTTGGTGAAATTGGCAGCCATAGCAACGTGTATGGGATTCCGGCGATCGGATGGGTAGCGCCTGCTTTCGGTGACGGTATCGTGTTTGGTGGTGGTGTATACGGTACGTCTGGTCTGGGTGTGAATTATTTGCAGAACGTTGCTCCGAACTCTAAACTTCCGTACGGCGGATACGCGCAGGCCTACAGCAGCATTACCTTCATCCAAATGGCGCCGTCTCTGGCAATGAAGGTAAATGAACATCTGGCCGTCGGGGCATCTTTGAATATCGCTGCAGAACAAGGCTCTTTCCAGCAGACATTTACTCGGTTTACGAATATCAGCCCTAATCCCCAGCAACTTGTTGTTCCTATTGGTGGCGGCTTAAACCTCTCGACTCCTTCTTGGGCCTATGGTGTCGGGCTAACTCTCGGCGCCTTATACAAAGTCAACGACATGGTGACCTTGGGTGCAACCTATAAGTCGCCCATGATCTTTACCCCGTTGACCTTCCAGGCCGGCGCGCAGGTGGCGCCAGATGGTACGCAAGGGAACCCTGGTCAGTACAGCGGACACTTGAACTATCCGCAGCAAGTTGCCTTGGGCCTTGCCATTCGTCCGACGACTCGGTGGCTGGTTAGTGTAGAAGGGCAGTGGATCAACTGGCACAACACGCTGAACACCTTCAACATCTACGGACCTTGGCAGGGTACGAACGTCCAGGCCTTGCCGCTGAATTGGCGCAATCAGTGGGTGGCCAACTTTGGTACCCAGTATGATGTCAATAGCTGGCTACAGGTTCGCGCTGGTTATGCCTGGGGCTCTAACCCGGTCCCCAACACCAGTGCGGCAATTGCTGCCAACACTATTTTCCCGGCCATCGTACAGAATGCGATCACCTTCGGTGCGACGCAAAAGTTGGGTATGGGTTGGAAGTTGACGGAGGCCTATATGCATGCGTTTAGTAACACCATGACGGGGGCTCCAGGCTCTGCGCCTTTCGCTCCTGGAGATCCGCTGCAGGCAGCCTCTTCGACTTTGGCCGAAAATTCCTACGGCCTACAGGTTGGTTACGACTTCTAATACCCCTCCTCAGGGTACCGGGGGAGGCGCAAGCCTCCCCTTTTTTGTGCCTGTACTTGCAACGCGGGCCGGCAAGCCAGACACTAGGCGGGCGGTAGGCCAACTGAGGAGCCCATGAAGACCATTCCCATTGCCGATGTCAGTACCCTCAAGAATGAACTGAACAAGTACAAGAAGGGGAAAAAGCTCGAGATTCCCCGTTTTAACCAACTTGCCCGCATGGCCTACTTGGGTAGGCTGGTAATGGCACCCCTCGACCCTGAGGACCCTGCCTGCACTGCATACCTCGTGCATGTACAGGAACTGACTGGGCTGGCTGCGCATTTCATCGAACTCGACGAAGACCTGATCGATGGCATTCTCATCCTCGACGGGGAACAAGCCATGGCCATGGCTGGTATCATGCAAAAAGGGGTGGAGGACCGCGCCCGATGGCATGAAGAGCTGAATCAGCGCGATTTTTATTTTTCGTCCTTCTATCGCCCCAAAGACCGTAGCGAGTAAAGCTCGTGGCGGTGCCAAGATCACAGCAGGTGCTGCGCTGGCTCAACCTTGGTCACCTCTCGGCACCGGCGCTGCACCAAAGCTATCAGGCCTTGGCAGAGCTGCGGCGGGCGGAAGATCCGCCTTGGTTGCTGCTTGCCTCCGCCGAGGCGCACCTGAGCCTCGGTGCAGCGCAGACGGCGGCCGCAGAATTGGATTGCGATGCCACGCAAAATCTAATCGTAGTGCAGCGGCCCGTTGGCGGCGGTTTGGTCTGGATCGAGCCGGCGCATCTCAATTATTTTTTGCTGGCAACCCCGAGCTCGGTACGGCGGCGCCCGGAGGATTGGTTGGAAATCTTGGCCCCGTCGCTCTGTGCTCTCCATGCTGTCTTCGGTCTGCGTGTGGAACTGGCGGCGGAGCAAGAGCTTCGCTGTGCAGGGCGGCGGATCGGCAGCACCGGCGCGGCAAGCTTGGGCAGCAGTGTGGTGCTGGCTGGCAGCTTTTTATTGCGGGGAGATTGGATCTCCTTTTGTAATTCTGTTGCGGTACCCTCGCCAGACTTTCGGCAAGCCTTGGAGCGCGCCCTCGCGGCCTCCTTGCTCACTTGGGAGGAGGCGGGGGTGCTCGTTCCCTCCCACGCGCAGTTGGCCGATGCCTGGCGGGAGATATTACAGGCCGAGGGCTGGCAGATCGAAGTCGATGCCTTGCGGCCAGCGGAGCAGCAAGCGATTGCTGCCCAGGAGCTCGAGGCGGTGGACTGGGAGAGCCGAGGGCGGCGACGGGTACGCGATGGCATCAAATTGCGGGCGGGAGCCTTCTTGACGGAGCAGCATTGGCCCGAGGGCTGGCTGCGTGTTTGGACGGAAGATGGTCGGTATCGCGCGGTAGACAGCAATCTCTTTCCCGCCGAGCTCGCTTGGGCGTTGACTGGAATAGAGGCGGCATCGCCCATGTTACCGTTGTTGTTGGAGGGGTATCTGGGAGCGCAAGCCGTGCTATGGCAGCAGCGTCTGGAAAGCCTCGCCGTATGGTCTGATCATCAGTAAGCAGGAGAGAGATATGCCGAGCATCGAAGACCGTTTACGCAAGCGCTTGATCTGGATGAGCAGTGACGAGGCAATGTTAGCGGAGGTGAGGAAGAGCTTGCCACCGGAATGGTCCCTGACAGCGGCCCTTGGGGTGGAGGACTTTGACGATTGGCAAGAGATTCTCTTGCACCGTTTTCTGATCTTGGACCTCGACGACCCGGCGGTGGACCCAGCGGTGATCGACGAGATTCGCCGCGAGCATCAGCTCAATATCCCTATCTTTTGTTATGGCGGTAGCGAAGAGCAGCGCCTGGAAGCCCGTTCGGCGCGGGCCGATCGATTCTTTGATAAGGAAGAAATTCTGGCGCGATTACAGGACTTTTTGCGACAGTTTTCTTGGTAAAGGTGTTGCCCGCCTTTTGGGCGGGCAGGGAGCTCAGCCGACCTTGGCGTGGGCTTCGGTATCGAGGAGCAGCTCTTGGCTCTCGCTTTGGCCTTCGGCGGTAACGGTCAGGGTGGCCACGCGCACACCGGCATCCTTGAAAGTTAGCTCGTAAGAGAACATGCCCGGGAGTTCGACGGTGCTTTCCTTTAGGGTCTTGCCCTCGCAGGTGAGGCTGACCTTGGCGCTGCCGCTGCCATCGAGCATAGCCTGAATGCGGAACGGGTGACCGACGACGCGGCGATAGACCTGCGGGTCGCGATTGGCGTTGTACTGCAGGTTGTTCAGTTTCACCATCTTGACGAGTTTCTTGCTCATGAAAGCCCCTTTTCTGCCTATAAAATCCACTGTGGATACCGATAGCTAAAACATTCGTATCCTAGACGAAGCAGAGGAAAAAGGGTAGTTTAGACGTTCAGGCGAGAGGAGTTCTCATGTACGATAAGACCTTGGCGCTGGCGCGTTTGGACGAGGCGCAAGCCCAGATCGAAGCCTTGGGGCGCCAATCCGTAGGACAAGATTTCCCCGTAAGTTTAGATCAAGGCGTGCAAATTGCCCGGCAGATTCTGCAGGTTTTGCTCACTGCTGAGCGCAAAGACTTTGCCGCCGATGCCGACCTGCTTTCCCTATGGAAGACCTTGGTCAAGGGGCAGCCGCACTGGAATACCATCCGCGATAATTGCCGCGAACTCGTCTATTACCAGAATTGCTTGGCAATGGATCGTGAAGATGCACTGCCGCCGCAACCGGATAAGATGCTGCTACATACCTTGCGCCATCTCTACCTGTATGCGCGCAGCCATACCGAACAGTCGTCAGAGGAGCCGTCATGAGTCAGCACCGCGACAACGCCTTGCGCTATGTGAGCGAGGAGCCTTTCTACCAACCCGTAGGCAACGAGCTGGGGGTCTTTATGGCCGCCTGGGGACGGCGCTTGCCGGTGATGTTGAAAGGCCCCACCGGCTGCGGCAAGACCCGTTTTATTGAGCATATGGCCTGGCGCCTCAAGCGCCCGCTAGTAACCGTGGCTTGTCACGAGGACCTTACCAGTTCGGACTTGGTGGGGCGTTTTCTCATTGAAGGCGACGAAACGGTTTGGCAGGACGGACCGCTAACCCGCGCCGTGCGTGAAGGCGCCATCTGCTACTTGGACGAAGTGGTAGAGGCGCGTACCGATACCACCGTCGTCATTCATCCTCTTACCGATCATCGCCGCCATCTCCCCATCGATAAGCTCGGTCAGGAAATTACCGCGCATCCGGATTTTCTCTTGGTGATTTCCTACAATCCAGGCTATCAGACGGTGCTCAAGGATTTGAAGCCCTCGACCAAGCAGCGCTTTGTGGGGATGAATTTCAACTATCCTCCGGCGGAGTTGGAAAGTCAGATCGTGATGCGGGAGTCTGGCCTCGATGCCGAGCGTTCGCGCCAGTTGGTGCAGGCGGCAGCAAAGGCGCGCAATCTGAAGGATCAAGGTCTGCAGGAAGTGACTTCTACCCGCGCCTTGGTCTATGCCGGGACTTTGATGGCGGCGGGTTTGGCTCCGCTCGAAGCGATCGAGGCGGCGATCATCAGTCCGCAAACCGATGATCCAGAGCTAGGGGCGGCCCTCACCGAGATTTTCCAGACATTCTTTGGCTGAGCGCGCTATGTCGGCAGCCACCGAGGAAATCCTCGAGCACCTCGATGCCGTCAGTTTTGTGGCTGGCCGGGATGCGCGCGAGGCATTGCCTGCCGTTTTGCCCCTGGGAGAAGCCGCGAGCTTGCGGTATCTCGAGGCTGGGCGGGATTTGTTTTTCTATGACCGCGAGGCGGGCAAGGCGTTTTTTCACGCAACGCCGGCCTTGGTGCAGAACTTTGGCGGGCTGGACCCCTGGCTAGAGCAGGCGCGAGTTTTCTTGACCCAGCGCGGCACCTTTCGCGCCGCCGTGGGTTTCTTTGAGCAGGCGGCCTTGGTGCGCAAGGACTATGGGCTCGAGGGCGAAAAAATCTGGTACGAGGAGGGCGCGGCTTGGGTAGGGCGCCATGTCGATAGTGCTGCAGCCTATTTTCGCATGCCGGTAGCGCGGCTGTTTGGTACTTTTTCGGCAGAGGATCTGCACACCTTGCTCGCGCCCGCGCGGGATCTCGCCAAGGGACGCTTGGGGCTTGTCAGTTATCTGGAGGGCGCGGTGAAGGTCCGCGCCCTTTGCGGTCTTGCTGGTGTGGAGGACTGGGCCACCCGCGGTCGCGATATTTTGGCAGCGGGACGAATCCGAGGCGAGGCCTGGTTTCGTTTGGAGAGCGACGAGGCGCGCGGCTTCTTACTCGAGGTGCTGCCGGGCTTTCGCACCGGCCCCCACAAGCGTCTTTTTGCCCTGCTGTTGCAAGCCTGGACTGGGTTACACCTGCCTTTTGAGGACGGCGACTGGAACGTGGAAGGGGGTCGTAGTTTTCTCGAGACCGACGGGCGCAGCCTGTTCGTTCCGGCGGTGATGCCTAATCGGGAAGAAGCCATCCTCGCCTTCTATCACACCGGTGCGCATTTGGCTTTCGGCAGTTACGACGAGGCGGCAATTCGCGCGCTGTTTCGTGAGATAGGAAGCGAGCATCCACCCCTCGATGCCGACCAGCGCATCACCTGGCGCCCGCTCTTTGCGCAATTTGGTGCGGATCTGCTCCGCTTTCAATTGATTTTTGATCAGTTCGAAGACCTGCGCGTGGACTTGGCGATGGAGCGGGAGATGCCGGGCTATTTGGCGCGCCTCCTACGTGCTGCGCGCGCGCAAACGCCGCCCCCCGGTGCCGCTGGCGTTTATTGGCGCGAGGCCTTGCAGCTGACCGAAGCCGCTGCAGCGGGGCGGCTCCCTACCGCGCTGGCAGACCTTGGTAGCGAGACGGTTAGTATCGTCGACGCTTTCCGCTTGGCTCTCGAGAGGTACGCTACGACGGACCTGCCACCCATCACTTTGGCAGAACGAGCCGCCGCCTTTCTTCCGGGGCATTCGCCCAATGCCGCCCGTCCGGTCTACCCGCGCAAATCGAGCCGGACAGAGGCGGTGGAGATGGATGCTGGCGGACAGCTCGGCGCGGCGGGGCACAAGGAAAAGCCCCAGGAGGCGCCACAGCAGGCGGAGGGCAACGATCCCGACCTCGAAATTCCACCTGAGGATATTCAGGGCACGGGCGGTCGCGTGGGGGTTGGTATTCCTATGCCGGCCAAGGTGCACGGCAGCGGTCGCGGTGTGCAGGGCCCCAAGGGTGGTTGGCCCTATCAGGAATGGGATTATCGCCAGCAAAAATACAAGGAAAACTGGGCGCGGGTGCACGAACGCGAGTTGCGGGAGCGGGACGAGGCGAAGGCGGTGGAGATTGCCATGGAACTTGATGGCACCATGCGCCGCCTCAAAAAAGCCCTGCAGGCGCAGAAGCCCACGCGGATGGCACCCCTGCGGCGGCAGAAGGAGGGCGAAGAGCCTGACATCGACGCCGCCGTGCAATTCGTGGTCGAGCGGCGCGCGGGGCAGAGCCCCAAGGCCAATATTTATCGCCAGCGCCGTCCTATGCAGCGCGACACAGCGGTGCTACTCCTGGCAGATCTCTCTACTTCCATCATGGCCGAGGCGGCAGATACCGGGGTGCGCGTGGTCGATCGTCTGCGCGCAGCGATGCTGCTTTTTGGCGAGGCCTTGGTCGAAGTGGGCGACCCCTTTGCCCTCTACGGTTTTGCCAGCAAGTATCACCAAGAAGTCCTGCTGTACCCCATCAAACGCTTTGGGGAACGCTTTGATGGACGCGCCCGAGCTCTCTTGGGTGGGCTCAGTGGTCGCCTGGCCACGCGCATGGGGGCGGCGATTCGCCACAGTACTCGACAATTGTTGCGCAGCCCAGCGCAACGACGTTTGCTACTGATTCTCTCCGACGGCCGGCCGGCCGACTATGACGATGGTGGCGATCCGCGTTACCTACAGGAAGACACCCGCATGGCGGTGCGCGAGGCGCGAGAGCAGGGGGTCCATGCCTTCTGCATCAGTCTCGACCCCCGCGGTGGCGATTATCTGCCCCTAGTTTTTGGGCAAGGACACTATTTGGTGCTGCCGCATATCGATCAGTTGCCGCAACGGCTCCCAGAAATCTACCTGCGCCTACGGGGGCATGGGTGAACGAAGCGGAGCTGCTGCAGGAGCGTGTCCCCCCGGGGCGTTCGGCCATTTTTGTGGGGGCGGCGCGCTACCGGCGCAATAGCTACGGCAAAAACCATCCTCTTGCCATTCCGCGGGTGTCCCTTACCCTCGACCTCATCAATAGTTACGGCGCCATGGGGGCGGCGGAATATCGCCTGGGCCGGCCCGCGAGCCACCTCGAGCTCTGGGGTTTTCATACCCGCGACTATATCCAGGCCTTTGAAAAGGCGCAGTTTCGTGGTCGCGTTACCGACGAGGATCGCCGTCGCTACCAGCTCGGTACCCTAGAAAATCCCTATTTTCCTGGTTTTTTCGATACCCCCAATCTTGCCACGGGATCGAGTATCCAAGCCGCCGAGTTGGTCTTGCAGGGGCAGACGGCCTTCAGCCCGGCGGGGGGAATGCACCATGCGGCGGCGCACCAGGCGCGGGGCTTTTGCTACCTGAACGATCCGGTTTTGGCGATTCAACGGCTGCGCCGGGCGGGTCTGCGCGTGCTCTACTGGGACATGGATGCACACCATGGCGATGGCGTAGAGGCGGCCTTTGTTGCGGATGCCGGGGTACAAACCGTGTCGCTGCACATGGATACCGCCTACGCCTATCCCTTTCAGGGGGGCGGATTGATGGATCAGGCGGGCGGTGCCCTGAACCTGCCGTTGCCGCCGGAAGTCAACGACAGTGAGTATCGACAGGTCTTTACCGCGCTTTGGCGGCGGGTGCTGGAGGCCTTTGCGCCCGACGTGGTGGTGCTGCAGGCCGGCACCGACATTCTCGCTCCCGACCCCCTCAGTAAATTTCGCGTCAGCAACGTGCTATTTTGGGAAATCGTCCAACGGATCGTTGATGAGAGCCCGCGCCTGCTGGTGCTTGGTGGTGGGGGCTATCATCCCATAGCCCTCGCTCGCTGCTGGACGGGTCTTTGGGGTATTCTCAGCGGTCGGCAACTGGCGCAAGAGCTACCGGAGAGCGGGCGTACGCTGCTCGAGCAGGTGGATTGGGAGCTCGACGACGAAGACGCTCCCGATTATGCCCGACAGTTTCGCCGTCTCGATGATCTTCCCCTCGAGGGACCGGTGCGGGGCGACATTCTCGACGCTGTGCAGCTGCTGTTGCAACAGCATCCCCTTTTTACCCAATAGGAGAGTCCTGGCATGCATAGCGAAGCCGATCTCATTCCCGGCGCCGCCAATAGTCTGGCGAGCAAGCAGTACGCGGAGCGTTTCCTGGCAGCGGGTTTGCCCGAGGGACATTACAGCGATTTTCTCAACACCCGCATCAAGCTTTCCTCCCTGGGGGTGGGAACCTTTCCCGGCGCCGTCGACGAGGTGACCGACCTCGCGGTAGCGGCGATCGTTGCCCAGGCCCTGCAGTCCGGAATCAATGTTATCGACACCGGGGCAAATTATCGTTTTGGTCATGCGGGTCGTGCCGTTGGCGCTGGCATCGCCAAGGCCCTGCAGGCAGGTATTCGGCGCGAGGAATTTTTCGTTCTCGGCAAGGGCGGTTTTCTCACCTTTCCTGATGGCAAGCCAGAGGATCTTGATGCCTTCTTCGCCCAGGAGATAGAGGCGAAGGGGATCGGCAAGAAGGAAGATCTGGCGCATGGCATCCATTGCCTAAGCCCGGAGTATTTGCTTTGGCAGTTGGATGAATTGCGCGCCCAGACCGGCCTCGCCACCATCGACGCTTTTTTGGTGGACCAGCCGGAGGTACAGATCCCCCTGATTGGTAAGGAGCCGGTCTACCGTAAGTTGATCGAGGTGTTTCGCGCCCTGGAGGGCGCAGTGGCCGCGGGCAAGCTGCGCTACTACGGGATTTCCACCTTCAATGCTTGCCGCGTCGAGACCGATCATTCGCTGTTTCAGTCGATGACGAGCCTGCTCGGGCTTGCCGACAAGGCGGCGGGGGAGGGTAATCGCCATCATCTGCGCATCGTCGAGCTGCCCTTCAATGCCCTAATGCCCGAGGCCTATACCCGCTTCAGTCAGGTGACTGGGCAGGGCAATATCGCCTCTACCATTCAGGCGGCCTTCCAGCTCAAGCTGACGGTCATGGCTAGCCACACGCTGGGCAAGGGACTTTTGGGACGAGAGGAAGTGCCGGCTTTGCAGCAGGCGATGCCGGAGCTTGCCAATGCCGCGCAGCGCGCCACCCAGTTTGTGCGCTCCACCCCAGGGATAGCGGTTGCGCTAGTAGGGATGAGCAGCCCCCTGCACCTGGCAGATTTTCTTGCCGTTGCCAAGACGCCGCCGCTGCCGCGGGAGCGCTACCTCGCCATGTTCGAGAAAGAAGGGTAGGGCTCAGCCCTCGTCTTTTTTTTCTTTGCGGCTAATTTCCGCAAGCAGGCGCTCTTGCTCGGCAAAGGACATACGTCGGCTGCCCGGGGTAAATCCCTTTTTTTCGCCAGTTTGGCCGGCGGGATGGCCGCCCCGCTCACTCTCCTTGACGCTCTTGTAGGCGTGTAATTCCTTTTCCCATTGCGCTGCCTGGTCGAGATTTTCGGGCCGCCCGCGGAAATCTTTGGGGGCCGCCGGCGTTTGTTGGGCAAACCACGCCGCCTTGCGCTGCTCGCGGTTAAAATCGCTCAACCATTTGTCTAGTTGCAGCAAATCCCCCAGGGCGACGAGGAAAATTGCGATGCCAAAAGCGAGCGCAAAGGGCCAAGGCAGGATGAGGGCAAGAATGACCACGACGAGGCTGGCCACGGGATACGCCCAGGCGAGGGGGCGTTTCAGGTAAAAGCGGTGCAAACCAAAAACGAAGCCCAGCCAATGCAGATAGGCAGTAGCGCGCTTCTTTTGCAGCTGCTGCAGACGGATTTGCACCTTCTGCAGCCCCTCGCCCTGAAGGTCCAGCTTTTCCCATGCTTTTGGCACCCGCATCCTCCTGCAATTTTCTGTTGATGCAGCCCGATATTATCCCTAAACTCTGGCAAAGTCGCGAGCGACAGGAAAACTATGGCAGACAGACGATTGCAGGTCTTTCACACGGTGGCACGCTTGTTGAGCTTCACCAAGGCAGCAGAGACCCTGCACATGACGCAACCGGCGGTGACCTTTCAGGTCAAGCAGCTCGAGGAGCAGTTCAACACTCGCCTTTTCGATCGCACCCACAACCGCATCAGCCTCACCGAGGCGGGGATGGTGGTATTCGAGTATTCCGAGCGGATTCTTTCCCTCTATGGCGAAATGTCGAACCGCGTGGGAGAAATGACCGGAGACCTGCGTGGGCATCTGCTCATCGGCGCCAGCACCACCATCGCCGAATACATGCTGCCGCGGGTGCTTGGTGACTTTAAGATGAAGTACCCCGACGTACAGGTGCGGCTGCACGTGGGCAACACCGACAAGGTCGTGCACATGATCGAAGATAACAGTATCGATCTTGGACTGGTCGAGGGGGTGGTGACCAACAAGAGTCTGGCGACCCTCAAGTGCTGCATGGACAATATGATCGTCATTGCCCACCACGACCATCCCTTGGGTGAGCAGGAAAGTGTGGCGGCGAAAGACCTGCTAGATTATCCCTTCGTGTCGCGCGAGGAAGGTTCCGGCACTCGCGAGGTGACCATGGAATATCTGAGCCAAGAAGGTATCGACCCGCAGGACTTACACATTACCATGGAGTTGGGCAGCCCCGAGGCCGTCAAAGGCGCCGTGGAAGGCGGTTTGGGGATTGCGGTGGTTTCTGAGGCAACGGTGCTGAAGGAGTTGGCGCTGGGGTCGATCGTTGCTCGCCCCCTCAATCCTCCGTTGGCGCGTCCGTATTCCTTCGTCTACCAGAAGCAGAAATTTCGTAGTTTGGTCATGGACGAGTTTCTCGAATTTTCTAAGGAGCGCTGCAGCAAGGATTTTCTTAGCCTGCCTAAGCAGCGCGGGGTGGTCCGTTCATGAAGCATTTTGCCGTAGTACAGCACAGTTACTCGGAGTTTCTTGGCGTTATCGAGAGCCAACTGGAAAAACGCGACATCGGTTTTAGCTATTTTCGCGTGTTCCTGACTCAGGATCTGCCCAGTAGCGCCCTGACCTTCGATGCCTTGTTTTTGCTCGGTGGCCCGATGTCGCCTGTGGAGACGGAAAAATATCCTTGGCTGGAACAGGAGCTGCACACCATTGCTGCCTTTCGTAAGGCGGGGAGGCCGGTGGTAGGTTTTGGCCTGGGAGCGCTCTTGATTGCCCAGCAGGTGGGCGCCGAACTCTCCCTCGAGCCGTACCACAATGCGTATTTCACCACCGCTCACACCACCGAAATTGGCCGTGACGACCCCCTGGCCCAGGCGGTAGATGGCCGTCAGGTGATGGTTTGGTCCCCAGGTACGGCAAAACTCCCGGATTCCGTCACTCCCCTGCTGGTGGACGATGATGGGAACTGGATTGCCTTCCGTCCGGAAGATGGCAGTGCCATGGCCTTGCTCTTTCGCCCGGAGATGAAGCCTGGCCTCATCGAAGACATCCTCATGGAGGAAGATCGCGAAACTCCGGATAACATCGGTGAGCTCCTCGTCCAGGCGCGGGAATTATGGCCGGAAATGCAGAAGACCACCGATCAGGTTCTGGTCGCATTAGTACAGGAACTCTCGTTGATGTCGGAACGGCGCAAGCCCCGGGTATTTGTGCTCAACGTCGCGCCGGGAAATCCCCAATGAACGTCCACGAGCGACGTTTGTTGCGGTCGGCTCGCAAACTGGATGATGTCCAGCGCGAGCAATTGCTCGCCTTTGCCGAATTTCTCGCCAGTCGGCGAAAAGAAGCCGCAGCGGTTACGACGAGCCGGCTGGAACCCTTGTCGATTCCGGCGCGAGAGGAAGAAACCGTGGTCGGCGCCATCAAGCGCCTGCGCGAGTCATATCACATGCTAGATGCCAAGGGTATGCTCAACGATACGGCGGCGGTGATGTCCAAACATGCCGTCGGTGGCCTGGCGGCAGCCGAAGCCATTCAGGAGCTCGAGGCCCTCTTTCAGCGCCACTACGAGCGCTATAGCAGCGATTTTTGACGGCAATGCTGCATCTTCTGCAGGTTCTACTGCATTTTGATCAATCGCTTGCGGTTTTTTTGCGCGAGTACGGGGCCTGGGTGTACTTGGGCCTGTTTTTGATTCTCTTTGCGGAAACCGGCTTGGTGATCATGCCGGTGCTGCCCGGCGATTCGATGCTTTTTGTGTGCGGGACGCTGGCTGGTGCCGGTCACATGTCGCTGGCGGTACTGATCCCGAGCCTCCTGCTGGCTGCCG
>JAWNZB010000172.1:0-2290 GCA_038447835.1 Candidatus Igneacidithiobacillus chanchocoensis
GCCAGCCCTTGGCTGGCAGTCAAAACACTAGGAATCTTAAATATACAGAGTTACGCAAAACCGCATGCTGCTATTATCGCGTTTCATGACCCAAGAATCCCCGCCATCAATGCCGCACCTCAATGGCGCCTCAGCCTATCGCGGCCAGCCTGTCAGCAATCCATTTATCTTCACCAAAAAGACCGTCTACATGCAACGCCTTGGCGATGCCGTCAGAGCAGGAGCGCTGCACTACATCAGTGGCAGCATCCCCCTCGCCAAGGCCCCATTCCTCGCCAAAAAGTTTTCAGCGCGATACCACCTCAATCTTGGCAAAATCGCAGATCATCGCGCCCGGCATGCCGGTGAGGATGTCGCCCGCTGGCTCGGATGGTATGACGAGAGCAGCGGGTTTGTTCACTGGACGCTGTTCTACTTTCCAGGCAAGACAATCTGTCGGGAAGAGCGCTGGCTCAATCCCTTCGATACGCGCATCCGGCTGACTGGATACGAGCTTGTGCGGATCACCAAAAAGGGCGCAAAAGCGCCCGTGATCACATGGAAATACACGCGTGAGCAGTACCGTTGGCTGCACGATCAGATTGTTTTTTCGATTCGAGGAAGGCAAGATGCCGCGCTCGATCAACTGATTTTTTCCCTTTCAAAATCGCCGGGATTCGCTGGCGTGAGAGAGCAGGTCAAAGGCTTATGGTCGATTGTCAAGGCAGAATGGAAGCGTACCCGCTCCAAGAGCGAACCACAGCCTACAATACCTCAAAATATTGGCTATGTTCGGCGTCTTCCTGATGCTGGGATGCTATGGTCAGAGCTGATGAAGGCTTCAAAAAAAGGAAACAAAGATGAGCAAGAAACCAATGAAAAGCCTCTTGCGAAGCGCACCAGAAAAGCCCGCAGCGATTCGCTTCTACTGCAGCCAGGAACTGGCGGCCAGGCTGAAGAAGGTTGAGGATGCGGCGGGGCGGCTGGGCAAGGTTATTGACCTCGACGGGCCACTGTCGAGGGCGCTTGAGCGGCTTGTCAGCAACACAGAAGCAGAGCTGGCCGCGCTCCCTCAGCCTGCCCAGCCATCACAGTGAACGGCGGCATCCGCCAGCAGGTCATGCTTGGCGTCGTGCTGGTGGCAGACGTCGTGGATCGAGTCCTCACCCGCCGCTGCGACGGTGTGGCCGCAGGCCTCGGCGGATTCATGACGGCGCTCGAGAGACAGCGCGAGCGGGAGCAAGGGATGGGGCAGTGAGCGCGGATTCTCGAAACTCAGCGCAGCGCACATGCGCATTTCGAGACAGGATTGCGAGAATGGCAGCCCCTCTGGCCGGGTTCTCGAAAACCATCGTTTATGTGGATACTGGTCGGTGCATTTTGAAATTGAAACCGCCCTAGAAAAAATCCTCCTTCAATTCAAACCAGCGATGCATAAAGCGCCAACATGTGTTGCACCATCGCCTCCACGGAAAAGCTCTGCGCCACACGCGATTTGCCCGCATCTCCCAGCCTCTGCGCCAGCACCGGATCAGCAAGCACCTTGTTCAGTGCAGCAGCCAATGCGGCAGAGTCCCTCGGTTCCACTGTGAGGGCGCATACGCCGTCTGGCGCCACGGCATTGACGCCGTTGTGCAGCCAGGTATTCACCACTGGCTTGCCGCAAGCCATCGCCTCGGCTTGCACGATGCCAAACGCCTCTGCCGTGGCTACTGAAGGCAAGCAAAACACATCACAGGCGTGAAAGTAAGCCGGTAAATCCGCCTCGGGAATCTCGCCTGCGAAGTCCACTTGCGCACCGGTGCCAGTCGCCAGTGCGCGCAAGTCAGCCGTCAGGGGGCCATCCCCGCCCAGAAGCAACACCGCAGGCACATCAGCCATGGCCTGAATCAGGATGTCGAATCCCTTGTAGTACACATGCCGCCCCAGCGCGAAGACCAGCGGCTTGTTGCCGTGTCGCGCTCGAAGCTCCGCAGCCATGCGCTGCACGCCATCTGTGAGCCTCAAAAGCTGCGTATCGATTCCGTAGGGAATCACATGCCGCTTTTCAGGAGGGGCGAAGCGGGCAAGCTGCGCCGAGGCGAGATGCGCCGCAGTGGCGCCAACCACAACATCCAACCGCTTGAGCAGATACGGTGCAAGTTGCTGATACAGCGGCCCGATCACACGCTGGCGCACGATGTCGCTATGCCAGCTCACCACCTGCGCGGGCGTACCCGGAACCAGGCTTGCTGCCACATGCGCAAACGGGTCGGGCCAGTGCTGGTGCACCACATCAAACCGTTTTGCACGCGCCAGTTGCCGGGCGTGC
>JAWNZB010000173.1:0-2288 GCA_038447835.1 Candidatus Igneacidithiobacillus chanchocoensis
CCATCGGCAGATCCTGGCAGGTGGGCACGCTGCAACTCGATTATGTTCTTCCGGAGAGGCTGGAGGCGACCTACATCGCCGAAGACGGATCCCGCCAATATGTGGTGATGCTCCACAGAGCAATCCTGGGCTCACTCGAGCGTTTCATAGGGATGCTCGTCGAGCACTACGCGGGCAAGTTTCCCCTATGGCTGGCACCGGTGCAGGCAGTGGTCGCGACCATCGTCTCGGATGCGGCACAGTATGCCGGAGAGGTCCACAGCGCACTTGCCGCAGCGGGGCTGCGCACGGAACTCGATACGTCAAATGAGACAATCAACTACAAGGTCCGTCGCCACAGCCTTGCCAAGGTCCCCTACCTCCTGGTTGCCGGCCGACGCGAGGCCGAGGAACGCACCTTGACCTTGCGCCAGCTCGGATCCAACGCGCAAAAGGTCATGAGCCTGAACGACGCCCTTGCCCTGCTGAAGGCCGAGGCCGTCCCGCCCGACCTGCGGCAAGTTTGATTTTGGCCGAAATATTCGACGTTCACTCGCCAGCGTGGCCCAAATACCCCTTGCGAAAAGCCTGCGCATTCCTATTCTCAGGCCCCTGCGGCCGCCTCTTGGAAGCGACCGCGTTGCGCGCACAGCGTTGTCCACAGCGCCGGCGCCAGCGCTCGAAGGAGAAATCAGGCCAGCCAATGATACGTTTGCGACGTTTCGTGGGCCGGTCGCGAAGCGCGAGGCCGGCTTTTGAAGGGAGAGAGTCATAGTCGCCAGACGTATGCAAGGTACTGCCCCTGCACCAGCCAAGGGTGGTCCCCGTGTCAATGAAGAGATCCACACGCGCACGATGCTGCTCATCGGCGATGATGGCCACAAATATGGCGAGCTTGGGCTAGATGATGCCCTGGCAATTGCCGAGGAAAAGGGCCTCGATCTGGTCGAGGTTTCTCCCGACGCCCGCCCGCCCGTGGTCAAGCTCATGGACTACGGCAAATACAAGTATGAGCAGCAGAAAAAGGCCGCCGAAGCTCGCAAGAAGCAGAAGGTCATCGAGATCAAAGAGATCAAGATGCGGCCTACCATTGACGATCACGACTATGACGTGAAGATGCGCGCGATGAAGCGCTTCTTTGAGGAAGGCGATAAGGTGAAAGTCACCTTGCGTTTCCGTGGGCGTGAAATGGCCCACCAGGAAATCGGTATGGAACTGCTGAGCCGTGTGCAACGCGATACTGAAGAGTTCGCCAAGATGGAGCAGTACCCCAAAATGGAAGGCCGTCAGATGATGATGGTGTTGGCTCCGCGGTAGCGTTCATCGCTCGTCAGGGGGATGACGGCCCTGTCATTCCCCTGACCAGCCAAAGTGTCGGATCCAGGCATTGAGGCGTACTTCCTGGCCCCCTAAGTTCCTGCTGCAATCCCCGATCCCCCTAGGGTTGAGGCCAGCGCCCGCAGCACGCGACGAGGTCCCCGGGGTCACAATTGCCCCCGGAGAGGACAACCCCAACCGCTGAACTGCCGACCACCCTGCCGGCAAGCAGTGCCGCAAGACCTGCCGCTCCTCCCGGCTCGACCACAAGCTTAAGGACCTGTACGGCATAGGCCACCGCCCGGGCCAATTCCGCATCACTGACCGCCACCCCCCCTGCAAGCCCGCTTTGGGCAACTGCAAAGGGGATGACCCCAGGCATGGGGGCCATTAGAGCATCGGCAATACTCACCGGCCCGCCAGGCGCTGCCACCCGCTGCGCCGCGCGCAGCGAGCGGCCCATTCCATCAAAGTTCTCGGGTTCAACGGCAAAGATCGCGGTCGTAGCCCCTGCCGCCCGAAAACCGAGGCTTACCCCTGACGCCAGACCGCCCCCGCTGCAGGGTACCGTCACGTGATCCAGAACGAGGCCTGCTGCGGCGGCCTGGCGGGCAAATTCGAGCCCAACTGTCCCCTGACCGGCCAGCACCTTGGCATCATCAAACGGACGCAACAGCGTCGCGCCCGTCTGATCGACGATACGGTGCGCAATGGCCTCGCGATCTTCACTATGGCGATCATAGAAGACGATGCGGGCACCAAAAGCCCGGGTCCCCGCGATTTTGGCAGCGGGCGCATCTTTGGGCATAACGATGGTAGCGGCGAGCCCAAGTTCAGCCGCAGCAGCGGCCACACCCTGGGCATGATTGCCCGACGAAAAGGCGACGACGCCCCGCGCGCGGGCGTCCTCGGGCAGCTGCAAAAGAAAATTCATGGCTCCGCGAAATTTGAACGAGCCGGTGCGCTGGAAGATTTCTGCCTTGAGCAACACC
>JAWNZB010000174.1:0-2286 GCA_038447835.1 Candidatus Igneacidithiobacillus chanchocoensis
CCGTGTCGTGTTCGCTTGCCGTACAGGGGGCGCTGGAGCACTGCAGCGAACACGACACGGTATTTTCGCTCTCGGCCATTCGCGCTGAGGCACTGCGGCAGGGTATGGCAGCGGGAGTTTCCGTCGAGGCCATCGACGCGGCCCTGCATTCAGCTCCCGAATTGCTAGATGGCGGTGTAGTGGATCGGGATGGGACCGGCAAACGGCGCAAGCTGTGCACGACCACACAGGCGGTGGCGGAAGAGCTGGAGATCCAGGCGGTCACCACGCGAGGCGAAGCCGAAGCCCTGCAATTCCCGGAAGCCGTTTCGAGACTCCTAGCGCAACGGCAGCAGGCACAAGGCTGGAACTACTCCGACGGGCAGATCGAGGCCATACAGATGGCCCTTACCGGTAAAGAGCAACACCAGGGTATCGTCGGTGCCGCTGGCGCAGGAAAAACCACCAGTATGACCGTCATCGTGGAACAGTACCGACAGGCTGGATACGAGGTCATCGGCCTCGCCCCCTCGGCCAAGGCCGCCGCAGAACTGCAGTCGGCGGGCTGCCAGACCCTGACCCTGGAGTCCTTCCTGCGCAGCAAACCGACGGAGGCCTCCCGCAAGGTGCTCTATATCGTCGACGAAGCGGGCATGGTCTCGCGCCGGGATTTATTGCGATTCTATCGGCGCGCGCAGCAGGATCAGGCACGGACCCTGGCCGTGGGCGACCCCCGGCAATTGCAGGCCGTGCAGGCCGGTAATCCTTTCGAGCAGTTGTTACGGTGTAACGGTTTCCGCCAGGCCAGCATCACCCAGATCAACCGGCAGAAGGACAAGGCACTATTGGCCATTGCCGAAGCCTTCGCCAGTGGGGACGCAGAAAAAGGCTTGCGGCTTGCCGATCCGTACCTGCGGGAGATTCCCCTGCCCGATCCAGTGCCAGGCCAAAAGAAGATCGACAAAGCCGTCAAGCAGGAATGTTTGGCAAGGGCGGCGGCGGCTTCCTACCTTCGGCTGTCTTCCGAGGAGCGCGGGCAAACCCTGGTTCTGGCCGCCAGCAATGGCACCAGACGAATCGCCAATGCCGAGATTCGCAGGGGTCTCATCGATCGGGGGGAATTAGGCCAGGAATCCGTGATGATCACCGCTCTCGACAAGGTCAGCCTGAGTGTTGCGCACCAGGCGCAGGCGGCGTTCTATCGGCCAGGGCAAGTGGTGGAGCTTGGCCGCGCGGAGTCTGGCGTTGGGGAGCGAGGAACCCGCTGGAGGATCGTGGGCACCGAAAATGGCAAGCTGCAAGTCGTCCCCTTGCACGCAGAGGCGAAAGTGCCCGTAGACCTCAAACCTTCGACAAAACTGCAATTGTACGACGTTCGTACGATGGAATTGCGCGAGGGTGACCAAGTCTTATTCCGCCAGAACGACAAGAGCCGAGACATCGATTTACGCAACGGTGATGATGCCGTCATCGCAATCAAAGACGGAAACGCATTCGCCACATTGCGCGACGGAAGGCAGGTGCCTTTACGTACGAGCGAGGTCATGGATTACGGCTACTGCCGCACCGTTCACGCCTCCCAAGGCGCCACGGTAGATCGGGCAATCGTCATCGCCGAGAGCAGCCGCGCTGGGGCAAATCTCGGCTACGTCGCCCTGAGCCGAGAGAAACACCACCTGGAAATCCTGACCGACGACAAGGAAAAGCTCGCCGAGAGTTGGGGAAAATACGTCCAGCAAGAATCTGCTCGGGAGGCAGCAATGCGCGGCACACGGCAAACTGCCAGAGACCAAGCCCGAGAAGTTATCTCTTGCCAGCTGGCCCATGCTCGTGCCGAAGAAAGAACTCAGCGCGAAACCCGGAAAAGAGAAAAAGCACGAGACACCCTGACCTCCAAAAAGCAACGCAGCCCTGCTTACGACCAAGGTATTGGGTGGTGATACTGGCCGAACCCTGCGATCCCGCGTAATGCTGGCGGCAACGAGCGTGAGCCAGCTTGATCGCGAGCCTCCTCCGACAGCACAAACGCCACATCCCGCCAGGGTGCGTTTGTGCGGATAAAAGCCTACCCGCAGGGTGGGCGTAAACCAACGTGAATACATGGAAGGATCCCGCAGGTACACGGCAAAGCGTGTGAATCAACGCCCTTTGTGAGGCACTCCCGTGCCGCTCCGTGTCAACCCAAAATCAAACCGTGTTTTGGGTTGACATCGTGCCAGCTATGGGTAGGCGGCGTAAATCTGGCACGGGGCGAAGATGTCGCTTTCAGGAGGACATGGCATGGCGCGAACGCTCACCGCAAAGGTG
>JAWNZB010000062.1:0-12361 GCA_038447835.1 Candidatus Igneacidithiobacillus chanchocoensis
TTCCCTCCTATTCCAGTGTCGCGTGTCCAGGCCCATTTCAGAAAATCCGGGCACGGCGGTGGGTGACCCGGTGGAGGTCGAGGCCATCGGTCGCGCCCTGGGCGTGGCGCGCAGCCCGCAGAATCCCCTACCCATTGGCTCGGTGAAGGGCAATCTCGGACATCTCGAAACTGCCTCCGGCGTACCTGGCCTGCTCAAGGCCATTCACGCCCTGCGCCATCGCGTCGTACCCCCCAGCATTGGCATCCGCAGGCTTAATCCGCGTCTGCCCCTGGATACTTACCATCTGGAGGTGCTTCGCGAAAGCCGGCAACTGGCCGCGCGGGGTGAGCTCTATATCGGCATCAACTCCTTTGGCTTTGGCGGTGCCAATGCCCATGTCCTACTACAATCGCCGCCGTCGCCACCACGACGCCGCAAAGCGCGCTGGCCGCGCCAGGGACGCCATCCGCAGACCTTGCCGCTCTTGTTGAGCGCCGAAACCGCCAGTGCCCTGCAGCAGAGTGCCGCCGATCTCGCCGCCGCTCTGGAGGGCGAGAGAGATGCCGATTATCCGCGGCTCTATCAGGTCAACTTCCGCCGACCGCAACTGCGCGAGGGGTTGCTCTTGCGTGCCAATAGCAGCGCCGAATTGCGCGCTGCTCTGCAAGATTTTGCGGCAGCACCCGATAGCTTCTCCGTCGCCTGCGCCAGCCGTCTCGGCGCCGCCCGCGGGCCCGTCTTTGTCTATTCCGGTAACGGCTGCCAATGGCTTGGCATGGGGCGCGCGCTCCTCGACGAACCGGTCTTTGCTGCCAGCATCGAGCGCATCGACGAACACTTTTTGCCCTTGGCGGGCTACCGCCTGGGCGACGATCTGGCGGGCAAGCTCGGCGACGCCGAGCGCTACAACGCTACGGAATACGCGCAGCCCGCCCTTTTCGCCCTACAGGTGGGGATGACGGAATATCTGCGTGCGCAGGGCATCGAACCGGCGGCGGTACTCGCGCACAGCGTTGGTGAGGTGGCGGCGGCTTGGGCCTGCGGCGCTCTGAGTCTTGCCGACGCGGTGCGGGTGATTTTCCAGCGCAGTCACCTGCAAGCGCAAACCCGTGGTCAGGGACAAATGACCGCCGTTGCCGGCAGCGGTGACGAAACCCAGAGCTGGATTCGCGAAAGCGGCGTCGCCGATGCACTTGCCGTCGCCGCCTGGAATAGTCCCAAAGGCTGTACCGTAGTCGGTCCCGCCGATGCCCTGAGTATCCTGGAGAAATGGCTACGCAAACGGGGCACCGCCTATAAGCGCTTGCCCATCGACTATCCGTTCCACAGTGCCGGCATGGACCCCATCCGGCCGCAACTGCTTCAGGAACTCGCCGACCTCGCGCCGCAGCCGGCACAAATACCCTTCCTTTCCGTAGTGCGTGGCGCTGCCATCGCCGGCACCGAGTTGGACGCCGAGTATTGGTGGCAAAACATCCGCGCGCCCGTGCGCTTTGCCCAGGCGGCGCAAGCGAGCCTTGCGCACGGCAATGTCTTTGTGGAACTCGGCGGCCACCCGGTGCTGCGCGGCTATTTGCAGGAGACTCTCGATGCTGCTGGCGAGACCGGGCGCATCATCGAAACCCAACGCCGCAATAACAGAGACATCGATCCACTCTGGCGCAGTGCTGCCAATATCTGGCTCGCCGGTATTCCTCGCCGCTGGGAGCACTATTTTCCAACGCCCGCGGCCCCCGTCGATCTGCCGCAGTATCCCTGGGAGCGGGAGCGTCACTGGCAAGAAGCCAGTGCCGAGTCCGCACGCACCCTTTTTGCCTACGCCGTCCACCCCTTGCTCGGCCATCCGGTAGCCCAGCACCCCGGCGAGTGGGAGCAGGAACTCGATCTCGATCGCCAACCCTGGCTTGCTGATCATCGCGTTGGCGACGGGGTGGTGCTGGCCGGTGCCGCCTACGCCGAAATTTTCCTGGCCGCTGCCCGGCAACAGCATCCTGAGGAATCTGGGTGGATGCTGGAAGAGATGGAGATTTTCGCTCCCCTGCTGTTGCAAGAGGGCAGCAGCAAAGTCTTACGGCTGCGTCTCGACGGCGAGGGCTGGGCGGAGATCAGCGCCCGCAACCGATTGGAAACGCGCTGGACCCGACACGCTCGCGCCCTGCTTACGGCGGCGCCGCAGCCCCCCGCACCGCAGCAGTTTACATCCGAGTCGGGGCAAGTCGTTAGCGCAGCCGAGCATTACGCCCGCACCAAGGCCGCTGGTCTGCAATATGGTCCCTACTTTCAAACGGTACGCGGGGGCAGCACCGGGGTCGAGGGCCTGCAAGTCGAATTGGCCCTCGCGCATCCCGCCGATGGCGAGTACCTACTCCATCCTACCCTCCTCGACGGCGCCCTGCAGAGTATGGCCGACTGGCTGGTGCATCGGGGGCATGCCGAAGCCGGCTGGGGTTTCGTGCCAGTGCGTATTCAGCGTCTCGGTCTATACCGCGCTGGTGCTCGGCAAGTTCGCGGTCAGCTGCAGATACGCCGCCATACCCCCCAATCTCTGCTTGTCGACATTCAGCTCCGGGATCAGAGCGGGGCCCTCGTTGCCACGTGCATGGGCCTGCGGCTGCGGCGCCTGCGTTTGCAGGCGAGCGATCAGCAGCGACTGCGCTTCTTGGTCCAACACTGGCAACCCCTCCCCCCTGTGGAGCTCGCTCCCCTGCCGGATGAAGCTCTGTGCAGTCTCCTCTCTCAACCTAGTGCCGCGGCACAGCGCTACATAACCGAGTATTCGCCTCTCCTCGAAAGCCTGCTCAACACCTACCGAGGCGAGGCGAATGGGGAGCCCTGCGAGGTGCCGGCCATAGCCATCTGGCGCACCCTGCTCAGTGATTACCCGGAGTTTTTCCCGCTTACCCTGGCAGCGGGGCGCTGGGGACTGGGTCGGCGCGGCGAGGCAGGCGAAGCCAGCACCCTCGAAGAGGCGGCCATCGATGCCCTCTTCCTCCCGGCGCAGCGTCAGTTGCAGGCAGAGCTGCCGCGGACTCTGCGCGCCATGCTGGATACCCTGCCCGCCCATCGTCCCCTGCGCGTGGCCGAAGCCGGTTCTCGTTTCTGGATGTCGCCGTTGGCGGCCGTCGACGACCCGTGCCTGTATCGGGCAAAGCAGGAGGCCGATCTACTCTATTTTGCCTGGGATCGCTTGGAACTCGGTTGGGAGGCGCTGCAAGACCTCGCCGATTCGGCGGCTGCCGGTGCCTTGCTGCTGGTGCAGGGCATAGAGCCAGAGGCCGGCTGGGAAGAGGTCGACGGCCAGAGGCGGCTGCCCTGTCGCAGCGAGATCATCTGGCGATTACAGCAATGGGGCTGGGAACTCGTTGCGCCGAGCGAAGACACCACCACGCCGGGTACGTATTGCCTGCTTCTGCGCCGCCTGCCCGTCACCCAAGCCACCACCAAGCGTCAGAACGTCTCTTTTCTGGTCGACGCATCACAACTCCCCTCCCTGCGCTCCCTACTGCAGGAATATCTACCAGCCGCCGAACTCCTGTCGACAGCAGCCCTGCCGAACACAGCCCAGTCTTCCCAAAGCGACGTGTTCTGTTACCTCGCCACCATCGATGGCCCCCAGTCCCTGGCTGAGCAGTGTGCAACCATTATTTCCCTGGGGCGTTGGGCAGTCCGCCAGGAGCCGGTTCCCAGGCTCTGGGTCGTAAGCTTGGCGACGGTCAGCGTAGCGGCAGAGCAAAGGCTGCAGCTTGCCCCGCGCGCCGCCGCCCTACACGGCTTGGTGCGTAGCCTTGCCAACGAATGGCCGGAGTTGCGCCTCGGCAGCATCGATCTTGGCGTCGATTTGCCCAACGCCGCCCAGTTTGCCGCTCTGCAACGCGAACTCAGCGGCGCTGGTGAGGAGAGCGAACTGCGTATTGGCAGTGCCGGGGAGCGCTGGGCGGCACGGGTGGCCGAGCGTGCCCTGCCACATTCAAAACCGGCGGCAGGGCAGGCCTATCGCCTCGGCTTCTCGCAACCCGGACAGCTGCGGCATCTGCACTGGACGACCCAAACCCTGGCCGCCCTGCCCGCCGATGGCGTGCGGGTTGAGGTGCGCCATGCCGGGCTCAATTTCCGCGACGTGATGTATGCCCTCGGTCTCTTACCCGATGAGGCCCTGGAAAATGGGTTTTCCGGCCCCGGTCTCGGCTTGGAATTTGCCGGTATCGTCACCGCCGTCGGTAGCGCGGTCAGCCGCTTTGCGCCCGGCGATGCCGTCCTCGGCTTTGCCCCGCACAGCTTTTCTAGCCAACTGCAAACCCACGCCGACCATCTTTTCCCGCTCCCTCCCGGGCTCGACTTGGCCCTCGCCGCCGGCCTGCCAACGGTGTTCTTCACCGCCTGGTATGCCTTACGAGAAATGGCGCGTTTGCAAGCCGCGGAGCGCATTCTCATTCACGGTGCCGCCGGTGGGGTCGGTATTGCCGCCATCCAAATTGCCCAAGAACTCGGTGCCGAAATCTACGCCAGCGCCGGCAGCGCCGCCAAGCGCGACTTTTTGCGTCTGCTCGAAATCCCGCATATCTACGACTCGCGCCGTCTCGATTTTGCCGAGGAAATCCTGCGCGATACCGATGGCGCTGGGGTGGATGTCATCCTCAACAGCCTCTCCGGCCCGGCAATTCGTCGCAATCTACAGATTCTGCGTCCCTTTGGTCGCTTTCTCGAACTCGGCAAACGTGACTTCTACGCCAATACCCCCATGGGTCTGCGGCCTTTTCGCAATAACCTCAGCTACTTTGGCATCGATGCCGATCAGCTTCTGGCACAACAACCCGAATACAGTCAACGACTGTTTACCGACTTGCTGACGGGTTTTGCCGATGGCCGCTTCTTTGCTCTACCGAGTCGGCACTTTGCCGCTACCGAGGCGGAAGAGGCCTTTCGCTTCATGCAGCAGGCACGACAAATCGGCAAGGTCATCATCGACCTCGACCCTCCCTTTACGCCCCTGGCCCCGGCTCGGCCCCAAGACTGGGGCTCTCTTCGTCTCGATCCCGAGGCCTGGTACCTGGTCAGCGGTGGTACGGCGGGCTTTGGCCTAGCTACCGCCAAGCGACTCCACGAGCGCGGCGCCCGGCATCTGCTCCTGATCAGTCGCAGCGGGCAAATGGATGCTACTGCCCGCGCCGCATTCATCGATGCGGGTACGCAGCTCTGGACCCCTGCCGCCGATATTGGCAACGCCGCCGCAATGGCAGAAATCTTTGCCACCCTGCGGCAAAGCGGACGGCCCCTGCGCGGGGTAATCCACGCTGCGGCGGTCATCGAAGACGCCCTCGCCGAGCGCCTCGATGCCGAGCAGATCGAACGGGTATTACACCCCAAGATTGCCGGCGCTTGGCAGCTGCACGTACACAGCCAAGGTCAGCCCCTGGACTTTTTTGTGCTCTACTCCTCAGTCAGCAGCCTGCTCGGTAATCCGGGGCAGAGCGCCTATGTGGCCGCCAATGCCTGGATGGAGGAGCTGGCGGCAGAACGGCGCCAGCGCGGTCTCCCCGCCCTGGCGGTGGCTTGGGGCGCCATTGCCGACGCTGGTTACCTGACCCGGCACGAGAAAACCGCCAGCATCTTGCAGCAACGCCTTGGTGCAGCTCCCATTGCCAGCGCCGCCGCCCTCGATGTCCTCGAAAGCCTGCTGGCGGCGGATGCGAGCGGCCTGACGGTGGTCGATTTCGATGCCCAGGCGTTGCGCCGTTTCCTGCCCGCGGCCCGCGGCCCGCGTTTTGCCGATCTTCTCGCAGAACTACCAGCAGAGGACGAACAAGTAGACAGCAACCTGCTCGATCGCCTGGCAGAGATTTCCGAGGCGGAAGCAGAAGGCCTTCTACGCCAACTCATCTGCCAAGAGGTAGCCGGTATCCTCAGGCTCCAGGTGGAGAAGATTGGTGCCGATCAGCCCCTGCAGGAGCTCGGCCTCGACTCCTTGATGGGGGTGGAGCTAGCCTTGGCCTTGGAGGAACGGGTAGGCGTAAAGTTACCAAGCTTTCTGCTCAGCGAGGGGCCGACCCCCAAGCGCCTGGCTCAACGCATTCTGCAAATGCTGCGCGGCGACGCCGAAAAGGAAGATGCGGCATTACAGCGCGTCGCCCAGCAGCATGGGGTAACCGAGCTACCGAACGAGGCGAGAAAAGATGGCTGAACGACGCGGTCTGGGTGCACAACTGAAGGAGCAACTCATTCAGAAGGCCCTGGCCAGCCGGCTCGATGCCGCGCAAAAGAGCAGTCCGGCAGCCGCGTCTGATGGCAAGATCCCCGCGGCCCATTGGCGTTTCGATCAGCAAGCGGGATATCGACAAGTGCAATTGATGCGCGAGGGCGCCGCACGCTTGCAGGCGGAGAGCCCCTTTTTCCATATGCACGAGGGAAGAGCCGGGGCCCACACCGTCATCGACGGGCGCGAATTGCTCAATTTTGCCAGCTACAACTATCTGGGGCTTTCCGGACATCCCGAGGTCAATGCCGCCGCCATCGCTGCCATTGAGCAGTACGGCAGTTCGGTGTCTGCCAGCCGCATCGTTGCCGGTGAGCGCCCCATCCACGCGGATCTCGAACGCAGCCTCGCCAACTTGTACGGTGTCGATGACGCCTTGGTGCTGGTCAGCGGTCATGCCACCAATGTCAGCGTCATTGGCCACCTACTCGGCGCGCGCGATCTGGTCCTCCACGATGCCTATGCCCACAACAGCATCGTCCTGGGCGCCACCCTCTCCGGTGCCCAACGCCTGAGTTTTCCCCACAACGACATCGCTGCCCTGGAAAAACTTCTGGCACAGCAGCGCCACCGGGCGGAGAGGGTGTTGATCGTGGTCGAGGGGCTCTACAGTATGGATGGCGACTATCCCGATCTCCCCGCCCTGCTCGCCCTCAAGGAGCGCTATCAATGTTGGCTCATGGTCGATGAGGCGCACTCCCTGGGGGTACTAGGCGCCCATGGGCTCGGCATTGCCGAGCATTTCGGCATAGACCCGCGGCGCGTCGACATCTGGATGGGGACCTTGAGCAAGACCCTCGCCGCCTGCGGCGGCTATGTGGCCGGCGAGCAAGCGCTCATCGATAACTTACGCCATCTCGCACCGGGCTTTTTGTACAGCGTCGGGCTCTCCCCACCCCTGGCGGCGGCGGCCCTGACGGCGCTACAAATCTTGCTCCGTGAGCCGGAGCGGGTGCAACAGCTGCAGGAAAACGGGCAGCACTTTTTGCGTCAAGCCAAGGCTGCAGGGCTCGACACCGGCTCCAGTGCTGGCCTCGCCATCACGCCGGTCATCGTTGGCAGTTCTTTGCGTGCCGTGCGGCTCTCGGCCGATCTCCTGCGCGCCGGTGTCCACGTCCAGCCCATCCTCTATCCGGCGGTACCGGAGCAGCAGGCGCGCCTGCGCTTCTTTCTCAGTTCCGAACATCGCGGCGAGGAGCTTCAGCAGGCCATCGATACCCTGGTCAGTGTACGCCAATAAAGCGGCGCAAGAGCATGCGGTAGAATTCCCGCCACCAGGGCGGCTGCTTCCCCTGCCGCTGGCGCCAATCCTCCAGCAGGGTCAGCGCCGCCTCGGGGGTCTGACCCTCGGGACTGCGGTCAACAAAATATAAAGGGTAGAGAATCAAGACCGCCGCTACCAAGGCATCGAGACTGAGCTGTCGGCGCGGACGAAGGGGTGGCAGGCAATCTTTGGTCAATCCCCAGCCGGCGTAGAAGGGAAGTCCGTGGCAGGTTACCGGCACGCCGCGCAGCAGGGCCTCGAAGCCGGTCAGGGAACTCAGCACATGTACACCATCGACTTGCGCCAAAAGCCGCTCCATGGGCACCTCACCAATGATCTCGTCGGCAATCGCATGGACCCGTTCTTCCCCCTCCCCCAAACGGCGCAATCCAGCCAATACGTCCGGATGCGGCTTGTAGAGGAGATAGGCCCGGGGATGCTCGGCACGGGCGGCGCGCAGCAACTGCAGATTGCTGCGCAAGCCGGGGCCGCCGTAGCGCAACGCGGCATCGGTCTCGACCTGACCGGCAACCAGGATGACTTCCGCCACATTGGCGGGTCGCTGCCAGTCTTGGTGGCCGATATTGTACTTGGTGATGCCCGCCGCCACGAGCCGGGCACGCAGCCGTGCTGCACGTTGCAGCAATTCCTCGGGAAAAGGATGCTCGAGGAGCAGGGTCTCGAGCTCCGAGGCCGTCTCGGCGGCATAGTACAGGCCGCGGCGATCGGCGACCCAAGAGAGCGGGCGGGTCAGTTCGGCACCCAAACCCACAGAGCGCAGAAAACCATCTTCCATCCGCAGCAAGGGCAAGTCGCGCGCCTCCACCGGCGGCTCGGCCATCCCCCACACCACCAGGGCTCCTGCATCCTTCAGCTGCTCTGCCCGAGTCACAAATTGCAATCGTCGCCCAGGAAAACAACGGCGCAGGTGTCGATGTTTCCACACGGGAAAGCGCCAAAACTGCAAGGGCTCGGCCAACGTTGCGAGGCGCGCACGGGCGTCTCCCAGCTCCCTTGTGGTCGGCATGGAGCTGACCGACATCAGGTCGCCAGCTCCTCGTCGAGCGGCGCGTTCAAGCTGGCCTGCAGGCGGGCAATGGCCGCCGCGATGGCATGGCTCATTCCGGGCTCGGTGAAGACGCCACCGCGGATTTGCACGCTATGAGCCAGGGCATGCAGAAAATCTTCCACCAACTGGCTATCCGGGGCCTGGGGCCGCTGCCAGAAGGAATCGAGACTCCCCGGATGGATCAGTCCCGGTACGTCATAAATCGCCTCACCGAGGGCCAGCAAGGGTCGGCGCAATACCAAGGCGCGCATGCCCGAAGTACTGTTGACCACTACCATCCCCCGACTTCCAGCGGTGAGCAGGTCGATATTACCGCCACGCAAGTAGCGCAGCCGCTCGGCAATGCCCAGGGTCTCGGCGAGCCGACGGCTGATGCCGGCCAGATCGGGCATGGCTGGATCCCAGGGATGCTCCTTGAGCACCAGGAGGGTATCTGGGCTAGCATGCGCAGCAAAGGAGCGCAGCACCTCTTCGATGGCCTCGCGCATGTCGGCAAAGCGCGAATAAGCGACAATTTGAAAATCGAAGCTAAGCTGCAGGGGAAAGAGAAAATACGGGCGCTGCGAGGCAATCAAGGCCTGCTGCGCCCGCACGGTGCGCCGACGCTGCCACTTGTTGCCGAGGAGTCGCAGCGCGCTGCGATAGGTATAGGGGATGGTGGGCGGGCGGCGATCGGAGCGACGGTAGAAGGGATAGCAGAATCCCAGGAAAACATTAGCGAAGTTATAGAGCAGGTCACCGAGGACCATGGGCGTCGCATGATCGCGGTACTGGGGGTACCAATCAATTTCTCCCGCTGCCGCAGCAAGGGCGCGAATACGGTCCGGGTCTCGGGGAAAGAGCGAGCCGCCACTCATCCCGTTCTGTTCAAAGGCCAGCCAATCCGGGCGGGTGTAGCCAAAATCGGTCACCCAGACCTGAATCCCCAGTTCCTTGGCAATGGCAACGGCCTCACGGTGATAGCGACGATGCTCCCCCAAAAGCAAAAGGTGGGTGACCTGCTCGCGGGCAAAGTAGACGCGGATGTAATCGGGCCAGAAACGATAGCGGCCGCGATAGGAGCTGGCATCGCCGGCGCGCCAAAAAATACGATCACCAACGCAAAAATGAATGCGACTGACCCGCCACCCTGCCGCGCGTAGGCCCTGGGCAATGCGCGGAAAAAAGCGCGAGGGCATGCCCTGCAAACAAAGCAAATGCGGCGTCTGTTCCATTTCAGGCAGCACCCAATTGTGCGCGCAACCAAGCTACCGAGGCCGCCATCACTTCGTCATAGCCACGTTGCGCTGCCGGTGCGCCAAAGCGTCGCAACTTGGCTGCGCTGTGCCCGCAAGTCCGTCCAAAGATACGGACGATGAGGGGATGCAGCAGCGGTTCCCGGCGCCAACCGAGGGCGGCATAGGGCAGCGCCACAGCGCGAGCGAGACCGTCGGCAAGGGCAAACGGCAGGTCGATGATCCTCCCCCGCCCCGCTATGCCGCCGCGCAGATCATCGAGGAATTGCCGCCAGTTAATACTCTCGGCGCCGTTGACATTAAAGACCTCACCCTCGAGCCCCGGGGTATCCGCAGCCCAGAGCAGAACATCCACCAAATGCTCGATATCGAGGAAACCGGCGTCGACCGCGCCGCCATCGATGCGTAGCATAAGGCCGCCACGCAGCTCTTGCCCTACCCGCTCGACGAAGGGGCTCTGCGGTCCCATGACGTTGGTCGGTCGCAAAATCACTTGCGGCAAGTGCCAATCTTGGGTCGCCTCCCGCAACAACGCCTCGGCAGCAATTTTGCTGTCGCCATAGCCAAAACCCGCGCTTTGCAGCGGGCATTCTTCCGTGCAGGGAGTTTGGGGAAAGCCATAGACGTCTACCGAGGAGAGGTGCACAAAACGCCGCAAACCCGGGGCCTCCTGGCGCAGGGCCGCGAGCAAATGGCGTAGTCCTGCAACATTGTCGGCCCAATACTCCGCACGACGGTCCCAGGTACGGACATTCGCGGCCAAATGATAGACCGTATCCACTCCGCGCACGGCAGCAACGAGGCTGGTAGGATCGCGCAGATCAGCACGCACCCATTCCACCCCGCGCAAGGGTGCCGCCAGCCTTTCGGGATCCCGCACCAGCAGGCGCAGGGGTCGACCTTCCGCCAAGAGACGCTGCGCCAGGCAAGAGCCAATAAAGCCCGTGGCACCGGTAAGCAGCACCAAACCCGCCACGCTAGCCGTCATCGCGCTGGTCTTTGAACACTTTACGCGGGTGCAGTTCTGGAATTCGATTGAGCAGACGATAGCCCCAGCCAACAAAGGGATTCATCCACGAAAAACGTGCGCGTAAGGCCATGGATACCGGCTCGATTTCTGCCCCAAGGTCTTGTTTGATGGCGTAGGTGGTCAAGCCCATTTCCAGTTTTTTTGCCCCCTGCAGGATGGCCGTTTCGACAACGGCATTGGCGATGTACAAGTATAGCCCGTCGTTGACCGAAGCCTCACGCCCCACATAGAGCCAACGCATCATATCCCCATCGCGCAGCAGCAAGGCATGGCCGACGAGTTTCTCCCCGCGATGAAAAAGCAATACCTGAACGTCGATTTCTGGAATTTCCGCCAAAGCGCGGTAGAAGTCTGGGGTCAGAATTTCCCGTTGAAATTCCTTGGCATGTTCGTGCACCTCCACCCACTGTCGGCAGAGGGTATCCGCCAAGGGCGCAAAATTGCTCTCCAGACGATGCGTCACTCCTTGTGCGCGATTGCGCTTGAGATATTTTTGCAGTTTGCTGCGATAGTAACTACGCATCGCCGCTTGGTAGGCCTCGGGGCTTGGCCAAGAAATCGGCAGGTACGTATTGGGTAAGGAAGGAATCCAGTGGTAGCCATGGCGGGCCAGTGGCGCGCGCCAGCCCTCGGCATTGCTCTCAAAATCGCGCAAGATGATGAGCAGATGTCGATCGCGACGCGCCATACCCCGCAAGTGGCGTACCAGGCTATCGATGGCCGCCGACGTCTGCTCTTCTGGCACTACCTGCCATGGCGGGCTGGTAAGGGTGATGGGTGTGCCACATTCCAACATCTGCCACAGCAAAAAGCGCGGGAAGACCCGCCGGATGCCCTGTAAGAGGCGATGCAACGTGCGCGGTGCAAAGATGGCAATGTCTGTGGTGATGGCGTAGACCACCGCCACCGCCCGCGCCCCGCTTGGCGGATGCTCAAGCAACAGGTAGCGGTAGCGGAAGTCGTTCAACCGGCCGCGCTCGAGAGCCCGCCAGAAGGGACTACGCATCGCCACACTGCGATCTTCTAGCAAATCGTCCCAAAGGCTCGCCAGGTCGGGATCGAGCACCGCAAATTCGCGCACCTGCCATGCCTCTGCTGCGGCTCGACGTTGTCGCCACGGCATCAAGAGCTGCGCCATTCTACTCTGCATGTTGCGACGGAAGAGCAAGGAACTCTGATGCGGATTCTGGCACCCCAACCAATGTGCTTGTCTGGGGCATCACGAAACAAAAGACCAACGAGAGGGAAACGCGCAAGTTCGGAATTGCAAACAGGCTGCGGCGCGAAAAGATTTTGACATGGGCGGATTGTAAAAGAACTTCTCGAAACGGGAAATAGAAGCCAGGCAGGGCCTTTCGAGACGAACGGAAAACGATGGGGAGGGCGAGGGAGATATCTTGACGACTGCATTTATTGGTCGGGGCGAGAGGATTTGAACCTCCGACCACCTGAACCCCATTCAGGTGCGCTACCAGGCTGCGCTACGCCCCGCAAGAGTCGCCATACTACGCAGATCTACCTCTTCGGTCAA
>JAWNZB010000063.1:0-12337 GCA_038447835.1 Candidatus Igneacidithiobacillus chanchocoensis
GATGACGGCTGCCACATCCTTGCCCCGAATGGACGCAAGAGACCTACTGGCTATGGGCCTTTCCTGCCATTGTCGAATCCTTGCGATCTCGCTTTTCTGTTCCTTCTTGCCGGGAGTGATCTCTTGCGCATAACGCGCCATGGCCTCACCAAGTGTAGTGGATTCCGCTTCGCTTCGGTCTTTCCAAACCCCCCGTGCCATCTCCGACTCGATAACGGCGGCCCACTGTTGGGCCTCGCGCTTGGACCGAAAGACCTTGGTCTGGGTGGGGTAGCCTTTCTTTCGGACCTTGGCCTGCCAGCCAATCAGATTCCCATCCCGATCCCGCTGTTCGTAAAAACCCGCCATCTGGACACCTCTCTGGACAGAAGCACGGACGCCGGAAGGTGGTGGTGGGGTGGTGGGGAAGAAAAGGTCCAGCCCTGTGCCAACGCCTGCGGTATCCATCGGTACAGAGAGTAAGGACTTCCGGGCCGGTAGTCCAGAAAATGTCCAGGAAAACAAGGAAAGGCACCTAGCTGGTTTTGCTAAGTTCCTGTTTTATTTGGTGGGCCCGCTCGGATTCGAACCGAGAACCAAGGGATTATGAGTCCCCTGCTCTAACCGACTGAGCTACAGGCCCAAAAGGTCAATTGAGGATGGTGATCTCACCATCAACAAAGCTGCGTAGGCGCTCGGATCGCGAGGGGTGCCGCAGTTTGCGTAGGGCCTTGGCCTCGATCTGACGAATGCGCTCGCGCGTCACGTCAAATTGCTTGCCGACCTCCTCGAGGGTGTGGTCGGTATTCATGCCAATGCCAAAGCGCATGCGCAGCACTTTCGCCTCGCGCGGGGTGAGGCCGTTGTCGAGCAATTCCTCTACCACTTCGCGAATGGCGGCATTGATGGCCGCATCCGTAGGCGCAGCCACGTTGCGATCCTCAATAAAATCGCCAAGATGTGAGTCTTCGTCGTCACCAATGGGTGTCTCCATGGAGATGGGCTCCTTGGCGATCTTGAGGACTTTGCGAATCTTGTCCTCGGGCATCTCCATGCGCTCGGCGAGTTCTTCTGGACTCGGCTCGCGCCCCATCTCCTGCAACATCTGCCGGCTGATCCGGTTGAGCTTGTTGATGGTCTCGATCATGTGCACCGGAATCCGGATGGTGCGCGCCTGATCGGCAATGGAGCGGGTGATGGCCTGACGAATCCACCAGGTCGCATAGGTCGAGAATTTATAGCCGCGCCGGTATTCGAACTTGTCCACTGCCTTCATCAGGCCAATGTTGCCTTCCTGGATCAGATCGAGAAACTGCAGACCGCGGTTGGTGTATTTCTTGGCAATAGAAATTACCAAACGCAGATTGGCCTCGACCATTTCCTTCTTGGCGCGCCGTGCTTTAGCTTCGCCAATGGACATCAGGCGGCTGGCCTCTTTAATTTCGGCAATCGGCAAGCCAGCGCGATCTTCGATGTCGCCCATGGCTTGGATAACGGCGAGAATGTCCTCGTGCAGCGCGGCCATTTTGGCAGCGTAGGGACGCTTGGAGGCAATCTGCTCCTCGAGCCACCGGGCATCGCTCTCCCGTCCTGGAAAGCTGCGCACGAAGTCCTTACGCGGGTAGCCAGCACGGTCGATGCACAGATGCATGATGCGCCGTTCTGCCTGCCGGACCTCGTCGATGAGAACGCGCAGGGCATCGGCCATGAGGTCGATTTGGCGCACATTAAGCTTGATTTCGAGAAAGCGACTAGCGAGCACCTGCCGTTGCTCCTGATACTGAGCACTGCGCCCCTCACCGCGAGCGCGCATCTCCATCAGAAGGCTGTAATCGGCGCGGATGGCGGCAAAGCGCTCTAGGGCCTCTTCCATCTGCGGTCCCTTATCGGCGGCGGAAAGAGTCTCTCCCTCGCCGTCTTCTTCCTCTTCGTCTTCTGCGCTCACCTCGCCCGCTTCGAGGCTGAGTTCCTCATCCTCGGCGTTGGCGCTTTCTTCGATCGCATTCGGGTCGATAAAGGAATCGACGATTTCGTCGAGGCGCAGCTCGCCGCGCTCAACCTTTTCCGCGGCGTCGAGGAGGAGGGCGATGGTGGTGGGGCAGGTGGAAACGGCCCGCAATACCTGCAACAGGCCATCTTCGATGCGCCGCGCGATCTCGATTTCGCCTTCGCGGGTGAGGAGCTCGACGCTGCCCATCTCGCGCATGTACATGCGCACGGGGTCGCTGGTACGCCCGATGTCGGCCTCGACCACGGCCAGCGCCTCTTCGGCTGCTTCTTCCACTTCTTGGGAGGCGATGGTGGGGCCGCCTTCGCCATCATCTCCGAGGATCAGACCTTCGTCCTCCGGCGCCTCCTCAAAGACCTCGATCCCGATGTCGTTGATCATGGAGATGACGTTTTCCATCTGCTCGGGGTCGAAGATCTCCTCCGGGAGGAGGTCGTTGATTTCCCGATAGGTCAGATATCCCTGCTCTTTTCCCTTGGCAATCAATGCCTTGAGCTCAGAGCGCTGGGACTCCACATCGAAAGAGGTTTCGTTGTCAGTCATAGAAGATCCAACGGCACGGAAAGCCGGTTAGTATACGAAAAATCCGACGCTTTTGGAAAGCGTATCAACTGTCTCAACTCTTTGCCGCCTTGCTCGTTCGTTTCTGTTGCAGATGCCGGCGTAGCTCTTCGCGCTCCTCGGGGGTAAGGGCGCCAATACCGGCGCGATCCCCTACCTGACCCAGGGCCAAACTACGCAAACGCCGCAACTCCGTGTTGGCACTGGCCACCAGACCCTCGACGAGAGCTTCCGCTTCGCTGCTCTGAGCACTGAGTAGCAAGGCGAGATAGCGTTCGCCGTCGGGTTCGTCGGCCAGTGCCAAGCACAAGTCCTGACTGCTTAGATGGGATAGTCCAGCAGAAATTTCAAGGGCGCGCTGCAGCGCCGCCAACGCCGGCTGGTTGGCGGCAAAGCGCTGTACCAGAGCGGCTTCGAGTTGGGACCAAGCCGGGGCTTCGGGATAGCGCAGGTACAGGGCCAGTAGGCGAGCAAAGAGTCCGCGCCAAGGGCTGGATGGGCGCTGGATACGTGGCGCAGCGCTTGGTAGCGATGCTGGCTTGGTCGCTGCGCGTAATTGCAGTTTTTCGTGGTAAATCGCTTGCAGATCGGGATCAACGAGGCGATCGAGGAATTCTCGCGCTCGCCGTCGATATTGCGCCAGCTCGTCGGACTGCTGCAGATTGTGCTCGCTGGCGAGGAATTCCAAGTATACATCGACGGCGGGGCGCGCCCCTTGCAACAGATCGAGAAAGACCTGTGCTCCCTGTTGGCGGACGAGCGAGTCGGGATCTTCACCTTCGGGTAAAAACAGCACCCGTAGCAAGCGGCCGGGTCGCAATAGGGGCGGGCAGAGGGCGACGGCGCGTTGGGCGGCCTGGCGCCCGGCGCGATCGCCGTCAAAGCAGAGGATGACCTCCTTGCTGGCGCGGAACAAGGTCTCCAACTGGGTCTCACCCAAGGCCGTGCCGCTGGCGGCAACCGCGAAGTCGATGCCGGCCTGATGCAGACTGATGACATCCAAGTAGCCCTCGACCAGCACCACCTTGTTGACGCGACGAATCCCGGCTCGCGCCCGATCCAGACCAAAAAGGATCTGCGCCTTATGGTAGAGAGGCGTTTCTGGGGAGTTGAGATATTTGGGTTCGCGACCGTCTAGACTGCGCCCGGCTAGTCCGCTGAGGCGGCCGCGGCCATCGCGGATGGCAAAAATGACCCGCCCGCGGAACCGCTCATACCAGCGGCCATCTTCACTTTTGCCCAGAACACCGGCAGCAAGCAGCAAGTCCCGCTCGGCGGCAGTCTTACCCAGCTGGGCGAGAACCCGCTGACCATCCGGGGCATATCCCAGCCCAAAGGCGGCAATGCTGTCGCTGGTTACACCCCGGGACTGCCAATATGCCTGTGCTGTTGGGGCTTCCGTCAAGGCCGCTTGATATACCGCCAGGCTACGTTCCAGCGCTGCGCGCAAAGCCGGCAGTTGTTGGTCGACCGCGCTGGCGTCGGTTGTCTCGGGGAGCACGACACCGGCTTGCTCCGCAAGCATCTCCAGGGCCTCCAGAAAGCTCAGGCGTTCATAGGCGATGAGAAAGTCGAGGGCGTTGCCGTGGGCATGGCAGCCAAAACAATAGTAGATCTGCTTATCGGCACTCACCGAGAACGATGCGGTTTTTTCGTGATGAAAGGGGCAGCAGGCCCAATAATCCTTGCCCTTTTTCTTCAGGGAGACGCGGGTATCGATCAGTTGCACGAGATCCGTACGCTCGAGGACGCTGTCGATGATTTGTCGGGAGTAGCGGGCCATGTTTTAGCGTAGTTCCAATTCTGCCACCCCGCCACCCCCTTGTTCCGGGGCAGCCATCCGCCAAGTGGCAACCCGCGGATCTTGGGCGGCAAAGTCGCGTACCATCTCTGCCAATATCCCATTGCCCTTGCCGTGCAAGACCTCGATCTGCTTTCGTCCTGCCGCTACTGCCGCATCCAGATGGCGGAGCAGGGCAGCCTCGGCCTCATCCCGCCGCTGGCCGCGCAAGTCGAGGCGCCAGGGATGTTCCTCGGGGGCCGCGTACTGCGCGCGCCCACGCTCCTCAGGCATTTCCAAGCTTGCATCGGCGCGGAACTGCTCTGCCGGTATCCATAAATATTTGCCGCGCAGTTCAATTTGTAGACGTTGTCCCGGCGTATCGACGCGCTGTACCTGTACCACTTGGCGCAAAGGCAAAAAGAGTCCGCGTGTTCCGGGCTCCGGCAGGCTCGACTCTGCCGTGCGTGGTGCCGAAAATTTGTCGTCGAGGCGATCGAGGGTGGCGCTGGCGGCCTGGGTATTGCGGCCACGTTTGAGATCGGCAATGGCCTGGCGTACCTGCCGGCGCGCATCGGTCAGGAGTTTTTGCCATTCTGCCCGCGCTTCTTCCTCGGCGCGGGCCCGGAAGGCAGCGGCTTTGTCGCGTTCCTTTTGCAGCTGCACGCGCAGGGCCGATTGCTCCTCGGCGGCGGCTTGGGCACGTGCCGCCTGTTCTTCGGCACTACGTAGCAGGGCATCGCGGCGCTCTTCCCAGCTTTCCCACGATTCCTGCCCACCCGCGTGGATGGTCTCCGCCAGGGCAAGGACCGTCTCGGGAAGCCCGATCTTGCGGGCAATGGCCAGACCTTGGCTGGCCCCGGCGCGACCGAGCTGCAGGCGGTAGGTGGGTTGTAGTCGCTCAAGGTCAAAGCCCATGCCTGCCAGCAGCACACCTTCTTCCTGCAGGGCGTAGCGCTTGAGTACGCTCATATGGCTGGTGAGCACGGTCAGGATCTGCCGCTCGCGCAGGTGCGTCACCACCGCCTGCGCCAGCGCCGCACCCTCCCGCGGATCAGTGCCATTACCCAATTCATCGAGAAGGATCAGCGAGTTGGCAGAGGCAGCCGCCAAGATGTCGCGCACCTGCCGCATCTGCCCGGAAAAGCTGGAGAGATCGGCTTGCAGATCCTGGGCATCACCAATAACGGCAAAGATGCTCGGAAAGTAGCCAATCTGCCCCTCGGCGGGAATGGGCAAGCCGGCATAGGCCGCCAGATGCAGCAGTCCGATGGCCTTGAGCAGCGCACTCTTACCGCCGGTATTGGGCCCGGTAATGAGCAGCTGCTTGGCTTCTTGGCCCATAGATAGATCGTTGCCGACGATACCTTCCGGGTGCCGCAGCACGAGCAGGGGATGACGAATATCCCGCAGGGAAAATGCCGGCGCTCGCTGCAAAGCCGGCAAGGTGCCGCCCCAGCGTACTGCCAATTCCAGGCCAGCGCGGATGGCCTCGAGACGTCCCATGCGTATCAGCCCTTCGCGCAACCTTTCCACTTCGCCGCCGAGGAGGCCGGTTAGCGCGCGCAGGATGCGCTCTTCTTCGTGGCGCTGGCTTGCTGCCAACTCGACCAAGAGGTTGTTTTGCTCCACCGCCTGCAGGGGCTCGATAAAGAGGGTCTCGCCGCTGGCAGAGCGATCGTGAACGATGCCGCGCAGGCGTCCCTTGAAGTTGGCCTTGACCGGCAACACGAAGCGCCCACTACGCTGCACGACATGGGGGTCTTGCCAAATATCCCGTTGCTCGCGCTCGCGCAGTAGACCCTGCAGCAATTGCTGTAGCTGGGCGCGCTGTACCCGTAATTGCTGGCGTACTCTTGCCAGTTCGGGACTGGCGCGGTCGAGCAGGCTACCATCGTCATCGAGGCTGTCGCGTAGGCGGGACAGCAGGAGGGGATGCGGGCTCAGGTAGGGAATATCCTCCTGCAGCCGATCCTCGCTCCCTTGTAAAAAACGTGCATATTCGGCAGCGAGCTCGAGAACTCGGCGCACTCGGAGCAGTTCGGCACCGCTCAGTAAGGCGCCGGGCCGCTCGGCAAGATCGAGATGGTCGCGAATATCGGGTATGTCGGCGCTGGGCAGGCCGGGCCCGTTGCTCAGGCGTTGCTGCAAGTTGGCGCTGCGCTCCAGGCGCGCAGCAATTTCCGCAAACTCTACGTAGGGATCGAGAGCGTTTACATGGTCGCGCGCATACACATGTGCGCAACAGTCTCGCCAATGCTGGCGTAGCAAGGGAAATTCTAGGGATTCGAGGGCCGCGGCCGTTAAGGCAGGGGCTGCAAAGGTGACGGCGGCCTCGTCCATGCTTACGCAGAGAGGTGGGCTTTGACCTTCTCCGAAAGCATCGCCATGTCTACTCGGCCCTGCACTTGTGGGCGCAGCACGCCGAGCACCTTGCCTAGGTCGCGTGGGCCTTGGGCGCCGGCCTCGGCAACGGCGGTGGCGATGAGCTGATCGATTTCTGCCGCATCGAGGGCCGCTGGCAGATAGGGTTGCAGGAAGACGATCTCGGCTTCCTCTTTTTCCGCCAGCTCGGGGCGCCCGCCGTCACGGAATTGCCGGGCCGATTCTTTGCGCTGCTTGATGGACTTTTCGACGATGGCAAGGACGTCGGCGTCACTCAGATCGCGCCGCTCATCAACTTCCCGTTGTTTGATGGCGGCGAGCAGCATGCGGATCGTGCCCAGGCGTTCGGATTCCCGCGCGCGCATGGCCGCCTTCATGTCATCTTGAATCTGCTCGCGCAAGGACATCAGTACATCCGCACCAAACGCAATTGCTGCCGCCGCATCCGCTTGAGAGCCCGCTTCCGTGCTGCCGCGGCCTTGCGCTTGCGCTCCTCGGTGGGCTTTTCGTAAAACTCCCGACGGCGTACTTCCGTTAGCACGCCCGCTTTTTCGCAGGAGCGCTTGAAACGGCGCAGGGCAACTTCGAAGGGTTCATTTTCTTTGATGCGAATGGTTGGCATGAAAAGCGTTTCCTCTCCAAAAAGGTCTGTCCAGAGGCGGCAAAGCATACTCGCTGGCAGCTGATGAGTCAAAGACTTGTGTGATGCGCCCCACTTGGTGAAAGGCGCAGTTACCCAGTGTCGAGATCTTGACATCCAGCCCACTGCCGCCCTTATCATTGAGAAAGTAAAAGTTTTTTGAATTAGCCTTTTAGCGATTACTTTTTTGGCTTCACTCGAAAGGGCACGGGGGCTCCATGGGCAAGGCGCGCAATACCAAGAAGAAGGATGCGGGGAGTATCGGGTCAGACATCCCCGACCTCCCCTTGGCATCGAGCCCCCAGATTGGCAGCGAAGAATTTCCGGCGGAGCAATCGAGCCCTTTTTTGAGCGCGGAGGAAGAGACTCTGCTGCTGGCCCGCTTGCGCGAGGGCGATGAATCGGCCCGTGCCTGTTTGACCTCGGCCCATATTCCGCTAGTGCAGTCCATTGCCCGTGCCTACCGCAACAAGGGGCTAACCCAGGACGACTTGGTGCAAGAGGGCTTTACCGGCCTCATGCGTGCCACAGAACGCTTTCGTGAGGGTATGGGCACGCGTTTTTCCAGCTATGCCACGTGGTGGATTCGCGAGGCCATGCAACGTGCACTAATCCGTTCACGATTCATCCGTCTGCCCGACTATCTGGCCAAGTCCTTGCACGCACTGGGTCAAGAAGAGAAAGAAGAAGTCGTCGATCAAAAGGAGCGGACGCGCAAGCGCGCCGAATCCATGGGGGTACGCGAAAGCACGGTGCGCGCCCTCGATTTTGCCGATATCCGCCTATCTTCTCTCGACGACGAGCTATATGAGGGGATGACGCGCATGGATCATATTGCCGACGACGTGCCGTCACCCGCGCAGCAATATGATCAGAACGCGCACGCGCGGGCCATCCAGAGTTTTCTGCTCGAGCTCAATGTCAAACAGCGAGAAGTGATGATTTGCCGCTTCGGCCTGCATGGCGATAAACCGATGACGCTGGAAGAGGTGGCGGAGCGCCTGGGCGTCAGTCGCGAGGCGATTCGCCAGATTCAAGTCCGCGCGCTGAACCGTCTCAAGCAACTCCTGGCAGAAGGTGGCTGGGAAGTCTAACCGTAAAGTCCCTTACAGTTCGTGTAACATCGATTCCAAGGCCTGGGCGCGGTGACTGACGCGATTTTTCTCTGCGCGATCGAGCTCCGCAGCGCTGCGCCCCGGCGTTGCATCGGGCAGAAAGATTGGGTCGTAGCCAAAACCGTCTTGCCCCTGGGCTTCGGTGGCGATACTGCCCATCCACCGGCCCGTACTGATCACCGGCAGGGGATCTTCGGGCCCATGTAGCAGGACCATCACACAAATAAAATAGGCGTTGCGCTCGGGGCCTGCGAGGCTGTGCATCTCTGCCAAGAGTCGGGCATTGTTGGCGGCATCGCTGGCTTCGTCGCCGGCAAAACGTGCCGAGTACACGCCCGGTTGGCCACCCAGAGCCGGCACGCAGAGCCCCGAATCCTCGGCGAGCACCCACAAACCGCTTTGCTTGGCTGCGTGATGGGCCTTGAGCAAGGCATTCTCGACAAAGGTCGTTGCCGTTTCCTCCGGGCTTTCTATGTCCAGATGATCGAGGTCGAGGAGCTCCCAGCCGCGGGATTGAAAGGCAGGCTCTATTTCCCGTCGCTTACCGGGATTGCGGCTGGCAAGCACGATGCGCCTCACCATGATGGGAACTCGCGCTTTTGCAAAGCAATGAGTTCGCTAATGCCCTTGTGCCCCAACAGCAGCATGTCGGCCATGTGATTGGCGTCGAAGGGCGTACCCTCGGCGGTTCCCTGCAGTTCTACGAAGCGACCATCGTCGGTCATGACCAAATTCATGTCGACATCGGCGCTACTGTCTTCCAGATAGTCGAGGTCGAGGATGGGGGTTCCTGCCAAGATGCCGACGGAGACCGCCGCGATCCAATGCCGCCAAGGATTGCTCGTAAGCAGACCGCGTTGGAGCAAGCCATCGATGGCGTCGGCAAGGGCGATACAAGCACCGGTGATGCTTGCCGTGCGGGTGCCACCGTCGGCCTGCAGCACATCGCAGTCGAGCCAGATGCTGCGTTCGCCCAAGGCCTTCAGATCGACCGCAGCGCGCAGACTACGCCCAATCAGCCGCTGAATCTCGTGGGTACGCCCGCCAATTTTGCCTTTTGCCGCTTCGCGCTGGGTTCGATATTGGGTTGCCCGCGGCAGCATACTGTATTCGGCGGTAATCCAGCCTTGGCCGGAGCCGCGTAAAAAGGGTGCCGTCTTTTCCTCGACGCTGGCGGTGCAGAGCACCCGCGTGTCGCCAAAGCTGATCAGCACCGAACCCTCGGCATGTTTGGTGAATCCGCGTTCGATCTGGATGCTGCGCAGTTCGTTGGCAGCGCGGCCTGAGTGGCGCATTTCGTTACTCCTCAAAAATGGTAGACCAAATTGACGGCGGTCAGGGTATTGAAGGGTTTGTACCCTGTGGCCACCTGCGCATTGTAGGTCGCTAAAAAGGAAAAGCGCATCCCCAGGCTACCCAGTAGCGGGGTATCGAGGGCCAGCAAGGACTGATAGGTGTTGGCACCGCTGCGAACCAGCACCGCATCCACGGCTTCCGTCAGTTTGGCTCCCTTGCTGATTTGCCAACGATATTTGGCCGACAGCCGGGCAAGGGGATCGACTTCGGAGGCATAGCCAATGCGATGAGCCTCGCGCGCACCGACGCCCGCCTGTAAGGCCAGCCGCATGTTTTCGGCCGGGTAGAGATAGTGGCCAAGGCCGGCATATTCATCGACACGATAGTAATAGCCATCGAAGTGATTACGCACATAATCGACGCTCCCGAAGGCATAGGTATTCTTGCTAAACAGGTACCGGGTGCTGTTTCCAAGTGCCAATCGATCTGCGGAGACTTCGCTATCGCTGCGCGCATAGTTGTACGCGAGATTGCTCTCGTTCGACCACGGACCGCGGAGCCAATAGAGCTCGCCAGCGGTATTCAGGCTGAGGGCCTGGCTGGTACCCGTGCTGCTGCTAAAGCCCAGGCCAAGATTGCCACTAAAGCCCTGAGGATGGCTGGCGGCGGCCATGCTCAACGTAGGAAATGTCAGAATCCATAGCGACGCGAGCGTCTTTACTTGGAATTTCATTGTGCCTCTCTTGTAGCTAGCGGAGTAGGCACGCTAGCACAGAAGGACGAAGTAACCCAAGGTGGGCAACTGACTGCTACAGAAGAAATGGGTGGCGCTCCCAAGGGGGTTCGAACCCCTGTTACCGACGTGAGAGGCCGGTGTCCTAGACCACTAGACGATGGGAGCGAGTCTCTTCGTAAGAGGATGCGAACTATAGACCAAGGCGTGTCGCTAAAGCAATAGAAGCGCTTGCTAGCGTGCCGCGCCGGCAGCTGACGGCGTGTAAAACTTGGCGCCGGGCTTGCGCAGATAGCGTAGAAGAATGCGATAGGTATCGATGTCGAAGGGTTCCGTCGACGATGTCCAGACCTGCGTATCCCAGACCTTTGCATCGGCCATACCAAGGTAGTGCCACTGGTCAAAGACGTGGAGTGTGGCGCCGTTCTCGCCCTCGGGAATGGCGATTGGTCCGGCGTAGGGCCATTGCCGAATCAGCAATCTTTCCAACGCGCCACGCAGGCGCTCGTCATGCTCCTGTACGCTCTCGGTCCCTGCACAGAGACCTCGACAACGATGGAGTTGATAATTGAAGCAAGGTCCCGGGCCACCTTCCAGACCGAGACGAATGCCGCAAGCGCCTACTTCCTCGGCGATATCGCGTAACGCCGCGCGAGCGCTGTGACGACTGCGAAACACCCCATAGCAGCGACCGGGTTCGATTTCTTTTCCGCAAAGAATGCTTGGGCCTGTTTTGCCATCGGGGTTCCAGTAGATAGAGCAGATCCGTTGCTGACGGCGCAGTTGCCGATTGAGAATGGGCTGCAACTCCTTGACGAGACGCGACTCGAGCAGCAAGGCGCCGAGTTCTCCGGCAGTTTCGGTCCACTCGATGCGCCGTACCTGCTGCGCCAACTGCATCTCCCGCATTTCTTTGAAGTCGCTGCGAAAATGCTGGAGCACTCGCTTCTGCAAATGAATGCTTTTGCCAATATAGAGGGGTAAATCATTCTCCCCGTAGAATCGGTACACCCCGCAACGGTTGGGGATGTCGTCGATGATTCCGGCGTCGATCCACGGTGGCAACCCGGTGCGTTGCCACTGGGCTTGGCAGGCATAGAGAAGATCGGCAAAGCGCTGCGTTGCCATTTTGTCGAGATACTGCGCCACCACCCGCGCATCACCCAGAGCACGATGGCGTGTGGTGCAGTCGAGGCCATGGCGATGGATCAGCGCATCGATACCGTGCTTCTCCTCTGCGGGTTCGAGGGCGCGCGAGATTTTCAGACTGCACAGCAGCTTGTTGGTCCACGCGGCACCCTCACGCTGCAATGCCTGGCGGAGAAAGGCAGCATCGAAGCGCGCGTTATGGGCGATGACGACGCTATCCCGCAAAAAAGAGCTGAGTTGATCGCAGAGTTGCGAAAAACTAGGCATGTCAGTCAGCATCGCGGGGTGGATGCCGGTCAATGCCTGGATGTGGGAGGAGATGCTGCAGCCGGCATCGATGAGCTGCTGCCACTCCTGCGCCTCGCCTTGCTCGTTTATGGAGATTAGCCCTATCTCGATGATGCGGTCGCGCTCCGGATGGCCGCCGCTTGTCTCCAAATCGATGCACAGAAGCGGATGCTTCAGGGCCTGCGCTAAGCGACCCAGGGCAGGATACGCAATAGTCACCTACGCTGCTCCTCGCGTTATCAAAGTCCAACCGCGTAGAGCATAGCCCAGGCGCTGCGGTCATTGCATTTCTGCGCCTGTGCGGCTATAGTCTGGCACTCAAATGGGGCGGTAGCTCAGCTGGGAGAGCGTCGCGTTCGCAATGCGAAGGTCGGGAGTTCGATCCTCCTCCGCTCCACCACCC
>JAWNZB010000064.1:0-12316 GCA_038447835.1 Candidatus Igneacidithiobacillus chanchocoensis
GTTGCCGGGACGGGAAAAATGAATCCCGTACTTGGCAGCAAAGGTCTGTAAAAATCGATGATCGTCGGCATTCTCAAAGCCCGACTACAGCATATTGTGGTCGACGTACGACACCGAGAGCTCGGTCCGCACCTTGGGAATGCCGAGGGCCTCGAACTGCAGGTAGGCCATGGTGCCCGTGGCATCCTGGGTCAGGGTCTGGTCGATACGGATGGAGATGGGACTTCCGGCGCGCAGCTCACCACTAACGAGGTGGGCGGCGATGATCTTTTGCGTGACATTTTGGGCCATGACAATTCTACTATGCGCAGCGACGATCCATAAGAAAGGATAATGACAAAAGCCGCCGCCTACGCCAAGGGGTAATCAGAGCCAAGACGTAGCGTGCTGCAAACGCCGCAACGTTTCTGCCCGCCCCAGCACCGCGAGGGTCTGGTCGAGGGGAGGCGAAACGGCACAACCCGCCACCGCCACCCGCAGCGGCTGCGCGACCTTGCCCAGCTTGCCCTCGGCATGCGCCTGCGCCAGCGTCTGCAGGGCGTGATGCAGGTCGGCCGCGGTCCAATCGGTCAAAGCGGCAAAGGCCGCCGCCGCCGCCGCGAGCAAAGGTCCATTACCGCGTAGGTGTTTATCGCGATCTTTTTCCTCGGCCTGCTGCGGTGCCTGATAAAACATTTTTGCGGCAGCCGCCATTTCGACCAGGGTTTTGGCGCGTTCGCGCAGGAGCGGTACCACCGCCGCCGGGGTCGGACCAGCCTCAATAGCCGTCGCGTCGATTCCCGTATGCAGAAGATAGGGATGCAGCCGCTGCGCCAAGTCCTCCGTCGACAATGCCTGTAAATGCTGGGCATTGAGCCAGAGCAACTTGTCAGGATTAAAAGCCGAGGCCGCCCTATGCACTTCCTCGATATGAAAGTAAGACTGCATCTCTACCCGGCTGAAGACTTCTTGGTCGCCATGGGACCATCCCAGGCGTACCAAAAAATTGAGCAGGGCCTCTGGCAAGAAGCCTTCCTCGCGATACTCGAGCACACTCACCGCACCATGGCGCTTGGAAAGCTTTTGCTTATCGGGGCCGAGAATCATCGGCACGTGGGCATACTGCGGCGGGGTAGCGCCCAGGGCGCGGAGGATCTGTATCTGCCGCGGTGTATTGTTGAGATGGTCATCGCCGCGAATGACCTGGGTGATACCCATATCCCAGTCGTCGACGACGACACAAAAATTGTAGGTGGGCGTCCCATCGGAACGGGCAATGATGAGATCGTCGAGCTCCTGATTTTGAAAGCGCACCGTACCATGCACGAGGTCTTCGACCACTGTTTCCCCCTCGTCGGGGCTCCGGAAGCGAATCACCGGCTGGATTCCCGGCCGTGGCTCGCTACGATGGCGACAGCGGCCATCGTAGCGCGGCTTTTCGCCACGGGCGCGCTGCTCCTCGCGCATCTGCTCGACTTCTTCCTTGCTGCAGTAGCAGTGATACGCCGTCCCCGCTGCCAGCATTTGCTGCAAGACCTCGGCATAGCGGTCCATGCGTTGGGTCTGGTAGAAAGGACCCTCGTCCCAATTGAGCCCGAGCCATTGCATGCCCTCGATGATTGCTGCCGTTGCCTCGGGGGTGGAACGTTCGAGGTCGGTATCTTCGATGCGCAAAACGAACTGCCCTTGGTGCTGGCGGGCGTGCAGCCAAGAAAAGAGCGCGGTGCGCACGCCGCCAATGTGCAAATAACCGGTGGGGCTGGGGGCAAATCGGGTACGAACGGTCATCGACTGCAAATCCTATCTGGTAGTCGGGTAGAAGCGTCGATCATAGCAGGCGAGCGGCCCCCCTCACCAACCCGGCAAGCCCCCGTCAGCCATAGGATTTTTTGATACCGCATAATTTGCATTGACGAGGGCGCTGGATGCCCCTAGTATCAGCCAACGGTCCCTCCTAACAAGAGAGCCAGCGTTCTGTTTATACACGGTAAAATCTGCAGATTTGGTCAGGGTGCTCAATTGAGGCCTCCTCACCAAAGAAGGAGTCACATGCGAAAGTCGGCCATCGCCCTCTCATCGATTTGCGTTCTATGTGCTGCGCCTGCGGTTTGGGCGCACAGTGGCGCCAACAGCAACCCGGAAGACGCCGGTAGCCAGGAAAGCCTCTCTCAACTCATCGCCCGTTTGCAGCCCACGGCCACGCCCAGCGCCGACGATACGGTCGCAACGATGCCGGAAAGCGGAGGCCTTTTGCAGGATTTTCACCAACTGCAGCAGCAAGACCATGCCCTAACAGGTTCCCAGGAGACGATCTGGACGGGACTCGTGCAGGGATTCCGCATCAGCGACGTGTCCCGGCCGCGGGTTGCCAAGTGGCGGAGCTGGTTCCTACAGCACCAGGGCAAGCTTGAAGAGATTCTCCACAACTCCCGGCCCTTCCTGTACTACGTGGCGAACGCCGTGCAAGAACGCGGCATGCCGATGGAACTGGCCTTATTACCGGCCATCGAGAGCGGCTACAATCCCAAGGCCTTCTCGCCCGCAGCGGCTGCTGGTTTGTGGCAATTTGTGCCCGGCACGGCAAGAAATTTTGGGCTGCAGAACACCCGCTGGGGTGACCCACGCCTCAGCCTCACGGCCTCCACCAACGCCGCCCTCGACTATCTCTCTTATCTGTACAATTACTTCGGCGGCAACTGGCTTCTCGCCATTGCTGCCTACAACGCCGGGCAGGGGACCGTCTCGGCAGCCATTCAGCAGAATGTTGCGGCCGGACAGCCCACGGATTTCTGGGACTTGAATCTGCCCAGCCAAACCGAGAACTACGTTGCCGAGCTCCTCGGTCTGGCACAAGTGATTGAAAACGCCAAGGCCTATCACGTCGATCTCCCGAGCATTCCCAATAGCGCCCACATCGCCCTCGTTCACACGCCGCGGCGGGTCAACCTGCAGGTAGCCGCGCAACTCATGAACGTATCCGAGTCCGAGCTCAAGCGCCTCAATGCCGGCCTGAGTTACGGCGTTGCCCCCGCCGGCTATTCCTTGGTGGTGCCCAAAGACAAGGCCGAAGCCCTGCGCACCGCGCTCCTGCAGATGCCGAGCGAGGAGCAAGCCACTATCCCGGCGACACCAAGCAGCCAAACTCCCGCGCTGGAGCAAGCCGTAGCAGCCCCGGCTATACAAAAGCCGATGCCGGTAGCAGCGGTGGCCACCCACGCAGTACCAGCTGTGCATTATACCTCCGTGCGGCCGGGGGAGACCCTCTCCCAACTCGCCTTGCGCACTGGAACCTCCGTGCGTGACCTGGAGCGCTGGAATCATTTGCGCTCGGCCCGCGGCCTGCAAGTTGGACAGCGTCTTGCCATTTATGGAGGCAAGCCCCTGGCCATCCAGACTGGCTACCGGCAGCAGCAGATTACCGTGCAGCCCGGAGATTCCCTTTCCCAGCTTGCCCAACAGGCTGGCGTGAGTGTGGCGTCTCTGGCCGCGGCCAACGGCCTGAACGAGACGAGCATGATCCACCCCGGTGAACGATTACGGTTGCCCGGTGCCCATCTGCAGACCGCCGTCTATGCCGCCAAGCGCAGCGGCGGCAGTATCCGGGTACGTCCCGGCGAATCCCTGTGGCAACTCGCCCAGCGTGCGGGGACGAGCGTCGCGGCACTGGCCGCTGTCAACGACATGAACACCCACAGCGTCATCCATCCCGGCCAAATCCTGCGCCTGCCAGCCCACGGAAGCGTCGTAGCCTCCCTGAGCCCGCAGCAGGAGCGGCTAGCCACGGCCCCGCGCGCGACGACCTATGTGGTTCGTCCTGGTGATTCGGTCTGGCAGATTGCCCAGCAGTTTCATGTTTCCCCCCACTCTGTGGTGCAGTGGAATCGCCTCGCCTCGGCAGCGAATCTACAGCCGGGCAAACATTTGACCATCTTCCTGCGCTAAATCAAAAGACTGGAGCCTTTACCAACGATGGGATTCTTGCAGAACAAACAGGCCTTGGTGGTGGGTGTGGCCAATGAACGCTCCATTTGCTGGGGCATTGCCCAAGCGATGGCGCGGGAGGGTGCGAGCGTGCTGCTCACCTATCAGAGCGAGCGCACCAAGAGCCGCGTCGAAGAATTAGCCGCGCAGATCAATGCACCTACCCCCCTGCCTTTGGATCTTCTCGACGCCGAACAGGTAGCGGCGGTGGTCGCCGATCTGGAAAAGCGCTGGGGAGGGGTCGACATCGCCATTCATGGCGCGGCCTTTGCACCCAAAAATGAGCTTTCTGGAAACTATGCCGACGTCACTACCCAGGAAGGCTTTCGCATCGCACACGAGGTTTCTTCCTACAGCTTTACTGCCCTCGCCCAGGCCCTGCGTTCGCTGATGCAGGGGCGTCAGGCAGCCCTGCTCAGCCTCAGCTACTTGGGCGCCGAGCGGGCGATGGCTAACTACAACGTCATGGGATTGGCCAAGGCCAGCCTTGAGGCGGGAGTGCGTTACCTTGCCTATGCCTTGGGGCCGGAAGGGATCCGCGTCAATGCCATCTCGGCGGGGCCGATTCGCACCCTGGCTGCCAGCGGCATCAGCGAGTTCCGCAGCATTCTCGATCATTATGCCCAGCATGCGCCGTTGCGGCGCAATGTTACCCAAGAAGAGGTCGGCAATGTTGCCGCCTTCCTCTGCTCCGATCTCGCCTCCGGCATCACCGGTGAAATCACCTACGTCGATGCCAGATATAACACGGTCGGCTTTTAGCCGCGACGCTTCTCGACCTCCGCCAGCATAGCGGTAAAGGCCTGCGAAAAGGCGTCGAGCCCCTCTTTCTGCAACTGCGGGGCAATCTCAGCATCGAGGTCGATGCCCAATGCGGCCAGCTGGGCGAGGGTTGCTTCTGCCTCTTTTATGCCCTCCTCCAGGCGATTGCCGAGTTGTCCATGCTCGCGCAGCTTGGTCAGGGTCGCATCGGGCAGTGTGTTGATCGTCTCCGGCCCCATCAGCGGCTCCACATACAGCAAATCGGGATAAGCGGGATTCTTGGTACTGGTGCTGGCCCAGAGTAGATACTGCGGGCGTCCGCCCTGGGCGCGCAGCGGCGCAAAACCGCTACCATGGAATTCTTCGCGATAGATGGCATAGGCCTTCTTGGCCATGGCGACCGCTGCCTTGCCGCGCAAAGCCAGCGCTTCGGCACTACCGATCTGCTCCAATCGTTGGTCGACCAAGGTATCCACCCGGGACAGAAACAAGCTGGCGACGGCCTTGACCTGCCCTGCCTTGCCGCCGGCGGCGATCCAATCGGCAAGACCCTGGCGATACGCGGCAAAAACCTCGCGAACATGGTGCAGACCAAACATGAGCGTCACGTTGACCGAGATGCCGCGCCCAATCAGTCGGCGCAGGGCGGCAATGCCGGCCGCCGTGGCGGGAACCTTGATCAGCAGATTATTGCGCTGCACGATGTTGCGCAGACGCTCCGCCTCGGCCACAGTTGCGTCTTCGTCCATGGCCAGGCGTGGCGACTCCTCCCAACTTACCCAGCCGTCGTCGCCGTCGGTAGCGGTATGGACGGGCTGCAAGAGGTCACAAGCCATTTGCAGGTCCTTCTGCACCATCTGCTCGTAGAGGCGCTCTGCCGACCCCGCTGGCAAAGCGAGATCCTCTTGATAGTACGGGCTTTCATGAATGGCTTTCTGGAAAATACTGGGATTGGAGGTAACCCCAGAAATCCCGTCCTCTCGGATGTAGCGCGCCAGAATGCCGTCGTGAATCAGGGTACGGGAAAGATTATCGAGCCACAGACTTTGGCCCCAGCGGGACCGCACTTCGCGTAAATCGACCATGCGCTTATCCTCATCAAGCTTCCTGCTCTAGAGTCTAGTGCAGAATCGCGTCGGGCGACGGAGTCATGAGGCGGTATGGATTCCGGCATGGGCGCCCTCGAGGATCTCGGCACAGAGCTCCTGCCAATTTCCGCGTCGCCCCAGGGCACGCAGCAGCATCGGCAAATTCAGTCCATAGACAACAGCGACCCAAGGGTTGTCGATGTGCGCGGGCAAGGCGTTGGCGGGGCTGGCGCCGCGAATGTCGCAAAGAATCAGAAGCGGGCTCTGGGCATTGGCATTGGTAATGCGCTCTACCAACCCCTGGCGGAGCGACGCGAGATCGTCTCCCTCTGGCGCCAAGGCCTCAAGATCATCGGGAAGCGCACCGTAAATGTGCGTACAGACCTCCAAAAAAGCTGCCCCCAAGCCGCGATGGGTGAGTAACAGAATGCGTGCCTGGCTCAAGAGAAACGTTCCCGTACATCGAGTTCGCGGTGCTCCACCAAAACCTCCTGGCCATTCCCGGCCAAGGCCCGGGCCAGCACTTCGACCATATACACGCTGCGATGCTTGCCACCCGTGCATCCGAGAGAGACGGTAACATAGTTGCGGTGGTCTTCGGCAAAGGGCGGCAGCCATTGGCGCAAAAAGAGCTCGAGGCTCTGGCGCGCCGTCTGTACCAGCTCCTGCGCCGCAAGAAAGTCCTGCACCGCCGCATCCCGACCGGTAAGCAGGCGCAGTTCTGGTTCGTAATGAGGGTTCGGCAGCGCGCGCAGGTCAAAGACAAAATCCGAATCGGCGGGTACCCCGTGCGGAAAGGCAAAGGATTGCAGCAGGAGAACCAAGCCGCGGGCACGCGCCACCTGCGCCCAGGCCTGTACCCGCAGATGCAGAGCATGACTGCGCACCTGCGAGGTATCGAGTACCCGATCGGCGAGTCGCGACAGGGGTGTGAGCAGAATCCGCTCGCGCAAAAGCACCTGGCGCAGGGCCGCTCCCGGCTCGGTCGCCTGATCGCTAAGGGGGTGGCGTCGCCGGGTTTCGCTATAACGCCGCAGCAAAGTCTCCTCGTCGGCATCGAGATAGAGGATGCGCGGTTGCAGTCCATATTCCAGATGCAAACTTTCGAGCGCCGTTGGTAAGGCATCCAGAAAAACACGATTGCGCACATCGATGCTGACGGCAACGCGCAGCAAATCGCGCTGGTGATGGGCAATCTCCTCGAGCAGGGACTGCAAAAGGGTGGCGGGGAGATTATCGACGCAAAAGTAGCCCAGATCTTCCAAGGCCTGCAAGGCGGTCGTCTTGCCGGAACCAGAAAGGCCGGTAATGACGACGAAATCGCTGAGGTTTTTCATGACGCCAGCGACCCTCCACGGGTTTGCCGATCAAAGATTGCCAGCATGTCGATACCCGACTCGCGCACATAATGGGCACGTGCCGCTGCTTCTACTAGCACTGCCAAGTTGCGCGCGGCACTCACCGGCAGGCGCAGACGCGGAAAGGGCACTCCCAGGATCTCCCAGTTATCGACCTGCCCTTGCAGGCGGTCGATATCTGCCAGCTGCATTTCCGCCATATCGCGAATTTCCACCACTAGGCGCAAGCGCTTGGAATCGATCACCGAGGCAGCGCCAAAGAGCTGGCGGATGTTGACGATCCCGAGGCCGCGCACCTCCATGAAATCTTGCAGGGCCGGGGGGCAGTGCCCAGTCACCACCCCTGGCGCCTCGAGAATGCAAAGGACGCTATCGTCGGCAATGAGACGATGGTTACGGCTAACCAACTCGAGGGCCAGTTCGGACTTACCGATGCCAGCCTCGCCCTGAATCAGAATCCCCACCCCAAGAACATCGACAAGAACACCATGCAAATGGCAACGCGGCGCCAGTTCTCGCTGCAGATATTGTTGCAGCCGCACCAAAATTTTGCGCGCTTGCAAGGGGCAAGCGAGAACGCTGACACCCTCGACAAGAACCACCGCCAGCCAGTCATCAGGGGGCGACACGCCCTCGGCAAGGACCAATACCCGCAGCCGCTTGACCTGATAAATCTGGGCCGGATGGCTGAGAAGGTAATCCAATTCCGCCTGCCCAAGTACCTGCACCGGATGCGAACGGATAAAGCTGAGAAAACCCACCAGTGCCGCGCCGTCGCTCACATGTTGCGGATCGGCGCTGAGAGCATTGTCGGCCCGCCCGGGATGGAGCAGGCTCCAGCCCAGCTCGTGCTGGAGCTCTGCTACCAACTGCACTACGGCAACGCTTCGATCCATGGCTCCTCAGCACCACCGGCGGCGGCAAAGCGACAAGATTCTATGCTTCCCCAACGAGAAGAGAGCGGAAGTCTTCGGGCTTCGTTACCTGCAGCAGTTGCTGACGTAGCTCTGGCCGCGCCAACCGCGTGGCAAGCTGCGATAGTATCTCTAGATGCTCCATGGTAGCGGAGGCGGGCACCAGCACGCCCAAGAAAAGGCGTACCGGCTCGCCATCGGGCGCCGAAAAATCTACCGGGCTGCGGGTGCGCAGGGCGGCAACAGCGGCGTGCCCAAGACCCGGGAGACGAGCGTGGGGAACTGCAACACCTCCACCTAGAGCAGTAGAACCCTGCGCTTCCCGATTTTGCAGTGCTTGCAGAATGGTTTCTGCCGACATGGTGGCAGAGACGCCGAATAAGGTCGCCAACTCTCCCAGAACACCATTGGCATCCTGATCTGGAGTATCGAGGAGAATGGCTTCTACGCGGAGCGGCAAAGCAGCCATGGTCATTCGGTTTCGCTGGCAAGCATAGCAGCTACCGGACCGGCTCGATGGCGCTGCAGTTTTTCCTTGTATTGCCGCACCTGCCCATCGATCTTTTCCGCGAGTTGGTCGATGGCTGCGTACATATCCGCTGCACGCGCTTCGGCATGGAAATCGTGGCCGGGGGCGCTGACACTGATTTCGGCTACATTGGAGAGTTTTTCGTGCCCCAGATGTTTGAGTACGACCCGCCCGTCAATCACCCGATCGAAATAGTGATCGAGGCGGCCGAGCTTTTCTGTGACATGATTTTTGATGGCCTCGGTGAGGTCCAGGTGTTGCCCACTAATGTGTAGTTGCATGGCAAGCTCCTAGCTTTCGTTGCAATTATGGGAGTCCGTCGCTGCTCTACCGCTCCGTATTCAGTGTAGCGCCTTGGCCACGATTACAAAAGCGGCGAGGCTGACTCAAAAACCGCGACGCTGGCTTGCCGGGGGAATATTGGCGGCCTCGCGATATTTGGCAACCGTACGGCGCGCAATCTGTATGCCCTGCTCGCCCAAAATCTTTGCGATCTCGGCGTCGCTGAGGGGGTGCAAATGGTCTTCAGCCTGGATGATCTTGGCAATGACGGCGCGAATCGCCGTCGCCGAGGCGGCGCCCCCCTGATCGGTACCCACATGGCTCGAAAAGAAATATTTGAATTCGAAGAGTCCGCGTGGGGTGGTCATGAATTTTTGATTGGTAACCCGGGAAATCGTCGATTCGTGCATCTCCACCGCTTCGGCAATGTCGCGTAAAACCATCGGTCGCATCGCCTCGGGGCCACTACGGAAAAATTCGATCTGGCGCTCGACGATCGCAGTGGCAACCTTGAGGATGGTTTCTTGCCGGCTCTGCAAACTCTTGATGAACCAGCGAGCCTCGTTGAGCTGCTCCTGTATATAGCGATGTGCAGCGTCCTTGCCGGTAGAGAGGTCGGCATAATGCCGATTGATGCGTAGCCGCGGCATTGCCTCGGCATTGAGTTCGACCCGCAGGCGCTTGCCCACCCAGTGGACGATCACATCCGGAATTACGTACTCGGATCCGCCACCGCCAATCTCCGCCCCGGGCTTGGGATTGAGGGTGGAGATGAGGGCAACGGCGGCCCGCAGTTCTTCCTCGCGCACCTCGAGGACCTGCGCCAAACGGGCATAATCGTGCTTGGCCAGCAGTTCGAGCTGCGCCTCGGCAATGCGTCGTGCCAGGGGCAAAGCAGGATCTTCATCAGCAAATTGCTGCAACTGCAGAGACAAGCATTCCGCCAGCGTGCGAGCTCCCACCCCCGGCGGATCAAAGTCCTGCACCTGGGCAAGGACTACTGCCAAAGCCTCGGGACTTTGCCCGGCGGTCTCTGCCAGCTCCTCTATACCTGCCTGTAGATAGCCGTTGTCGTCGATGGCATCGATGATCAGCTCGGCCAGACTGCGCTCTTCCGTGCTGAAAGAGGTAAGATCCGCCTGCCAACGCAGGTAGTCCTGCAAACTCTGGGTGCGACTGTTGCGCGCCTCGTAGTCCGGCAAGTCCTCCTCGTTGCTACCCGTGCTCGGTCCGACACTGCCGAGGTCGAAAACGTCGTCCCACTGGCTGTCGACCGGCAATTCATCGGGTAGATTTTCGCTGGCCGCAAGGTCGAGTTGCCGATCTTCTGCCACCGCGGCACTGCTTTCTTGCGGTTCGCTCGCTAGCTCTGGGCCTTCCTCCTCGTCGAGAAGGGGATTGCTGTCGAGCATCATCTGTACTTCTTGCTGCAGATCAAGGGTCGACAGCTGTAGCAGACGAATGGCCTGCTGCAGTTGCGGCGTCATGGCCAGGTGCTGGCCGAGTTTGAGTTCGAGTCCTTGTTTCATGGTTCAGATCTTGAACTGCTCTCCCAGGTACACCTCGCGTACAGCGGGGTGGGCAATGATTTCCTGCGGACTGCCGGCGCTGAGCACCTGCCCGTCATGCAGGATATAGGCGCGCTGGCAAATTCCCAAGGTCTCCCGCACATTGTGATCAGTGATGAGAACGCCAATGCCGCGCTCACTCAGACCCTGCACCAGCTGCTGAATTTCGATAACCGAGATAGGATCGATACCGGCAAAGGGCTCATCGAGGAGCACAAAGCGCGGGTTCATGGCCAGGGTGCGAGCGATCTCTACCCGCCGCCGCTCGCCGCCTGACAAACTCTGACCGCGACTATTGCGCAGACTCTGCAAATGCAGCTCCGACAAAAGTTGCTCCAGACGCTCGGCGCGCTCTTCGGCAGAGAGGGGGAGTTGTTCGAGAACCGCCAGGATGTTGTCCGCAGCACTCAGCTGTCGAAATACCGAGGGCTCCTGGGGCAGGTAGCCCAGTCCCAAACGCGCCCGCCGATGCATGGGTAGGGTGCTGATGTCCTCGCCATTGAGCAGGATGCGGCCGCTGTCCGGGCGCACCAAACCTACCATCATGTAAAAGGTCGTCGTCTTGCCGGCGCCATTTGGTCCCAAAAGACCCACCACCTCGCCCGCCTGCACCTCCACCGACACCCCGCGTACGACGGTGCGCCGGCGAAAACGCTTGACCAGGGATTCGGCGCGCAACTGTGCGGTCATGGCTTCGACTTGTCATCCTTGGCCGGATAGAAGACCGAGCGCACCCGCCCCCCTGGGCTTGCCGTGACTTCGGTCTGCTGACTCTGCAACAGGTAAATCACCTGATTGCCGGTGACCTCATTTTTTCCCTGCCAGAGATGTGCATCACCCGTGAGCACAATGCGCCCACTGCCCGGCTCGTAGCTCAACTCCTGGCCGTAGCCGTGCCGTTGAGCGCTCGACATGGTGAAGCTGACCGGATTACCCGTGGCGACCGCCTTCTCGACCTTGCCGGCGTTGGCGTGAATGGTGAGTTGCGCGGCATGGATGATGAGATCGCCTTGCTGCATGACGACATTGCCGTTGTAAATGGCCTCTTGTACTGGCTTGTTCTGGCCGCGCAGCTGATCGGCGGCAACATGGATGGGGCCCTTGCCCATTCCGGCATCGGGCGCCGTGGCGGCGAGCACGGAAAGGGGTAGCAAGGCCAGAACGAGGACTGGCCAGAAATTACGGTTCATAGACACCCTGCACCCCGCTTTGCAACTGAAACTGCTCCTGCTTAATGGAGGCCCATAGTCCGGTTCCCTGCAAACTGCTGCGGCCATGGGTCAGATAGACCGGCGACGACGTACGCAAAATTCCGGTCTTAGGATCGTAGTACAGCTTGTCCGTGCGCAGGGCATTGTCTGGCGCCAAGGTGGCAAGGACCTGCCCCCAAACCGTCAGCTCCTGATCGCCGTTTTGTAACAGGCCATGCGCTGCTTGCAAAGAAAAATTTCCCTGGGATCGAAAACGCTGTACCGAGAGGTCGCTGAGATAGGTTCGGTTGCCCGCCGGCAGATGGTAGGCAGTTTGCGCCCGCGCAAGCAAGCGTAGGGCGCCCTCGGCATCGTACTCGCGCAGCACCACATCGCTGGCTGCCTGATCGCCGCGCTGGATACCACTTTTCCAATCGATGGCGGGATACGGCAAGGCATGACGCGGCCAGGTCCACCAGAGGAGCGCAGCGCCCAGCGCCGCCAGCAGCAAAAGCCAAGGGAATCGCAGAGTCATACCGTCCCCAAAGCCCGCGCCAAGACCCCATCCCACTTGCCCTGGGCGCGGAGAATGAATTCGCTGAGTTCCCGCACCGCCCCCATGCCGCCATTGTTTTGCGCCACCCAGTGCACCCGCGCCAGAACTT
>JAWNZB010000065.1:0-12177 GCA_038447835.1 Candidatus Igneacidithiobacillus chanchocoensis
AAGCCGTCATCATCTTCCTCCTCTTACTCTTTAACGGCGTCCTCGGTTTTACCCAGGAGCGCAAGGCACAAAATGCCCTGGCACTGCTGCGCGAACGCCTACGCATCCAAGCCCGGGTTTGTCGCGGCGGACCCTGGCGCAGCATTCCCGCGGCGGAACTCGTGCCGGGGGATCTCTTGCACGTACGTATGGGCGATATTGTCCCGGCCGACACGCAAATTACCGAGGGGCAAGTGCAAGTCGACCAATCGGCCCTCACCGGCGAATCCTTGCCCGTGGATCTCGCCGCCGGCGCCACCTTGTACTCTGCGGCAATTGTTCGGCGCGGCGAGGCCACGGGTACGGTGACCGCAACGGGAAAAAACAGCTATTTTGGTAAAACTGCCGAGCTGGTGCGCGGCGCCGGCGCAAAGAGCCATCTGGAAGAACTGGTATTGCGCATCGTGCGTTACTTGGTGGCAATGGATGTCATCCTCGCCGTCGCCATTCTTACCTATGCCATGCTCGTCGGTCTTCCGCTGGCAACCATTCTTCCCTTTGTGCTCATTCTGTTGGTGGCATCGGTCCCTGTCGCGCTACCGGCCACTTTTACCCTTGCCACCGCCCTCGCCTCCCTGCGCCTAGCCCAGCGCGGCGTGCTGGTTACTCGCCTTGCTGCCATCGAAGAAGCCGCCGCCATGCGCGACCTGTGCAGCGACAAAACCGGCACGCTCACGCAAAACCGCCTCAGCCTCAGCCAGGTGCAAGCCTGGTCCAAGCATTCGTCCGAAGAATTGCTGCGCTACGCCGTGCTCGCCAGCGACAGCGCCACCCAAGACCCCATCGATTTGGCCATCATCGCCGCCGCTCAGGAACAGGGGCTAACGGCTTTACCAAGGGATGGCTTTATTCCCTTCGATCCAGCAACCAAGCGCTCAGAGGGCACGACCAACATAGCGGGCACGACCTACCGCGCGCTGAAAGGTAGCCCGCAGATCATCGGCCAACTCTGCAACGAACCGCAGTGGCAAGAGGCGACGGAAACCCTTGCCAAAACCGGCGCCCGCGTTCTTGCGGTGGCCGCCGGACCAGACGGTAGCCCCGATTTTCTGGGCCTGCTGGCCCTGAGCGACCCGATCCGTTCCGATGCCAAGGAAGTGGTTGGCCAGTTGCAGAATCTCGGGGTGCGGGTACGGATGGTGACGGGCGATAGCCAAGCGACGGCAGAAACCGTTGCCGCAACCCTCGGCATTGCCGGCCCCGTCTGCGATCACCACGACATGAGCGCAGACTGTTGCGTCTATGCTGGCGTCTTTCCTGCCGACAAGTTCCACCTGGTCCAGGGGCTGCAGAAAAAAGGCAGCATCGTCGGTATGACCGGCGACGGGGTCAACGACGCACCTGCCCTAAAGCAGGCAGAGATGGGAGTTGCCGTCGAAAGCGCCACCGACGTCGCCAAGGCCGCCGCGAGCCTAGTCCTCACAACCCCCGGCCTGCAGGGGGTGCTCGATGCCGTCGTTACCGATCGCCGCGTTTACCAGCGCATGCTCACCTACACTCTCAACAAAATCGTGAAGGTCTTTCAGGTCGCCCTCTTTTTGAGCTTGGGATTTTTATTTTTTCAGCAATTTGTCGTCACCCCATTGCTGGTGCTCCTGCTCCTCTTCGCCAACGATTTTGTGACCATGTCTTTGGCCGAGGACCATGTCCGCCCCTCGCCAAAACCCGATCGCTGGGCGGTGCGTACCCTTGTGCTTTCCTCGCTCACTATTGCCCTGGCCTGGCTGGTGTATATCTTTGGCGTCTACCTTATCGGCCGGCAGCTTGGGCTTTCCACCCATAGTCTGCAGAGCCTGGACTTTCTCGGCCTCGTCTTTTCTGGGCTGGCCAATGTGTTTCTGGTGCGCGAACGCCAGCATCTTTGGTCCTCCCGCCCCGGCAGTTTCCTGCTCTATGCGAGCTTGGGCGATGTGGTGGTGGTGAGCACCCTCGCCATCTTCGGTTGGCTCATGGCGCCGCTGCCCTGGTCGCTAGTGCTGATCCTCCTTGTCGCTACGGTGGCTTACACCCTCCTTCTCGACCAGATCAAGGTACCCCTGCTGCGGCAACTGCGCGCCTAGCCTTTCCCTGCTAGACTAGGGGCGAAGGACAGGGAGAGTATGAGGAAAACAACAAATCCGCCGCGGGTGCATGCCCATCACCAGGCTTGGGTAGAAGTTCTCGATCAGGCACCGCTTTCTACTTTCCATTATCGCTTGTGGATTCTCGCTACCGCCGGCCCCCTGCTGAGCGGCGTGAGCATGATGTTGCTCGGCATCGTCCTGCCCCTGCTGCGCGCAGACTTTCGGCTGCATCCCTCCACCATGGGGCTGATTGCCGCTTGCCTGATGGGCGGAACGATCCTTGGCGCCTTGCTGAGCGGCCATCTAGCCGATCGCTTTGGTCGCCGTCCGCTCCTTTTGGCCAACGCGGCGGGCCTCGTCCTTGCTGGTTTTCTTCTCTCCTTCGTTGAGGGTAGTTTGGGTTTGGGAGTTGGCGAATTGCTGCTGGGGATTGCCATTGGTGGCGATTTCCCCGTTGGTAGTAGCTTTATTTCGGAGTTCATGCCCCAGAGCCATCGCGGCCGTATGCTGGCCGGAGCCATGGCCCTGCAACCCCTGGGGATGCTGGTGGCCGCAGGAATCGCCTTGGCTTTGCTCGGCTCGGGACAGCAGAGCTGGCGCTATCTGATGGCCGTGCAGGCCCTCTTCGGTATCCCTTACTTTTTGGGACGTTGGACCCTGCCGGAGAGTATCCGTTGGCTCATTGCCCACGGCCGCAACCACGATGCCGCCCAGGTCCTCACCCGCATTGCGCCAAAGCAGCAGGAGCAGTGGCAGCGTATGGCCAAGGAGCTGGGAAGGACCATGCACCAAGCCAGCAAATTACGGAGCATCCCCCATAACCGCTGGCTTGTACTGCTGGCTTCCGAATACCGTCGACGCACCATCTTGGTCACCATACCCTGGTTTCTCATGGACATGGCCACCTATGGAATCGGACTTTTTACCCCGCTGCTTCTATCCGAGATTCTGCCACACACCACTTTTACCGCGGCATGGCAGCGGGATTGGATAGATACCCTCAACAGCCTGCGGGTGAATAGTTTTTTGCTCTTGGGTGCCCTGCTCGCCCTGTTTCTCATCCCGCGGCTCGGGCGCATTCGCATGCAGATTCTTGGGTTTTTGGGAATGGGACTGGGCTTGCTCCTACTCTGGGCTAGTCTGTGGCTACACGGCGATGCGCTTCTGCTTCTGGCCGCCTTTGCCTTTTATAATCTGGCGATGACCGCCGGCCCCAATGCCACCACTTTCATCCTCCCTACCGAAATGTACCCTACGCAAGTGCGCGGCATTGGCTCGGGCTTTGCCGCCGCTTTTGCCAAGCTCGGCGCCACCCTTGCGGTTTTTTTGCTACCCATTCTGCAAGAACGGCTCGGCGGTGGCGCGGTGATTGCCCTCATGGCCGTACTCAGCGCTGCGGCCGCCCTGCTCACCTTTGCCTTCCGCGTTGAGGGTCAAGGTCTGAGCCTAGAGCAACACCAAGGACCGCAGCCTCTGCGGGTGCGGAAAATTCAGGGATAACGATCTTCTATTGTCGGTTGCATTACCAATATCAAATCATCAATCGTAAGGGATAAATCACAACGCTGCGCTAAAAATCAAGAATGGCGAAGGCACCAGCAGGTGCTCGAGGTCAAACCGATGATGCTATGGTTTCTGCGGCTAGAAATCCGCGTCGGCCACGAATCCACTTAGCGCCAGGCAGCGTGATAGATGTGAAATGGGTAGTGATACAGCGATAGTTGCCATTGGATGCGAGCAGTCTCAATAAGCGATCAAAATACAATACTCATGTGACACTACTGCGACATTTTTATGACAAAAGTCTGACAAATCGCAATAATAAGAGCGGACTTTCAAAAAACGGCGATGGATGGTCATGCTCGAATAGGGGACCAAGCAGGCTTTACTTGGAAACCCCGGGCTCACTCCCACTCGATGGTTGCGGGTGGTTTACTGGAGATGTCGTAGGTGACCCGGTTGATGCCGCGTACCTCGTTGATGATACGGGAAGAAACCTTTTTGAGCAGGGAGTATGGCAGCTCGGCCCAATCGGCGGTCATGAAATCGCTGGTTTGCACGGCACGGAGGGCGACAACATAATCATAGGTGCGGCCATCACCCATCACTCCTACACTCTTGACCGGCAAAAACACCGCAAAGGCCTGGCTGGTGAGGTCGTACCAACTGCGCCCCGTGGCAGGGTCGATACTGGCGCGCAACTCTTCGATGAAGATGGCATCGGCGCGGCGCAAGAGCTCGGCATATTCCTTTTTGACCTCGCCGAGGATGCGCACCCCAAGGCCCGGACCGGGAAAGGGATGGCGATAGACCATCTCGGCGGGTAGACCGAGCACCAATCCGAGCTCGCGCACTTCATCCTTGAAGAGCTCGCGCAGGGGTTCGAGCAGTTCCAGCCCCAACTGCTCCGGCAAACCGCCAACATTGTGATGACTCTTGATGGTGACGGCCTTTTTGCTCTTGGCACCGCCCGACTCGATGACGTCGGGATAAATGGTGCCCTGGGCGAGGAAACGCACGCCTTTGTGGCCCGGGCGTGCGACTTTGCATTTTTCCGCTTCCGCCTGAAAGACCTCGACAAAGAGTCGGCCGATGATCTTGCGCTTCTGCTCCGGGTCCGTTACCCCGGCCAATTCGCGCAAAAACAAGGCACTGGCATCGACACGAATCACCCGCGCATGGAGCCGCCCGGCAAACATCTCCATGACCATGTCGCCTTCGTTTTGGCGCAGCAGGCCATGATCCACAAAAACGCAGGTCAGTTGGTCGCCAATGGCACGATGGATGAGGGCCGCGGCCACACTGGAATCGACGCCCCCCGACAGCCCGAGGAGGACTTCCGCATCGCCCACCTGCTCACGGATGCGTTGCACCGCCTCGCTCACATAGTCGCCCATGACCCAATCGCCATGGCAGCCGCAAATTTCGCGCACAAAGCGCGTCAGAATCGCCTTACCTTGGACGGTATGGGTAACCTCTGGGTGGAACTGCACGCCGTAATAGCCGCGCTCTTCGTCGGCCATGGCGGCAATGGGACAACCCTCGGTGCTGGCCATGAGGCGAAAACCCGGCGGCAAGGCAGTGACTTGGTCGCCGTGGCTCATCCACACCCGCAACATGCCGTAACCTTCCGGGGTGCGAAAATCTTCGATATCGCGCAAAAGACGGGTGTGCCCGCGGGCGCGCAATTCGGCATAGCCAAATTCCTGATGATCGGTCCAGCGGACTTCCCCACCCAGCTGCACCGCCATCGTCTGCATGCCGTAGCAAATGCCGAGCACCGGTACGCCGAGGTCCCAGACCGCTTGCGGGGCGCGCAGGCTCTGATCTTCGTAGGTGCTGGCGTGGCTGCCGGAGAGGATGATTCCCTTGGGTGCAAAATTGCGCACAAAGGCATCGTCAACATCGCAAGGGTGGATTTCGCAATACACGTGCGCCTCGCGCACCCGACGCGCAATTAGCTGGGTGACCTGCGAGCCAAAGTCGAGGATCAGGATGCGTTCGAGACTCATGCAGGGAACTCACTCCACCCGGTAATTGGGTGTTTCCTTGGTAATGTGTACGTCGTGGACGTGGCTCTCGCGCACACCGGCTTGGGTGATTTTGACGAATTTGGCATCGCGGGCGAGCACCTCGAGGCTGGAAGCGCCAAGATAGCCCATGCTCGAGCGCAGTCCGCCTAGCAGCTGGTGGATCACTTGGCCCGCGGGTCCCTTGTAGGGCACCCGACCTTCCACTCCTTCCGGGACCAACTTCGGGCCTTCGGGATTGCTGTTGTCTTGAAAATACCGATCTGCCGAACCCTGCTGCATGGCGCCGAGGGAGCCCATGCCGCGATAGGCCTTGAAGCTGCGCCCCTGGTAGAGCTCGATTTCGCCGGGCGCCTCGTCGGTACCCGCAAGCAGGCCGCCGATCATGACCGTATGGGCGCCAGCGGCCAGGGCCTTGGCAAAATCGCCAGAAAAGCGCACGCCGCCGTCTGCCACCAAAGGCACATCGGTACCGCGCAGTGCCTCGGCAACGTTGATGATTGCCGTGACCTGGGGCACACCCACCCCTGCCACCATGCGGGTAGTACAGATGGAGCCCGGACCGATACCTACCTTGACCCCATCCGCCCCGGCTTCTACCAGGGCTCGCGCCGCTTCGCCAGTGGCAATGTTGCCGCCGATGACGTCTACCTGCGGAAAATGTTTTTTGACCCAGGCAACGCGATCGAGCACTCCCTGGCTATGGCCGTGGGCGGTATCGACAATGATTAGATCCACCCCCGCTTCCACCAGACGCTCCACCCGCTCCTCGGTGCCGACCCCTACCCCCACGGCCGCCCCCACCAAAAGGCGGCCCAAGCTATCGCGGCAGGCATTGGGGTGCGCCGTTGCCTTGCTGATATCCTTGACCGTAATCAAGCCGCGCAGCTCAAAAGCGTCGTTCACCACCAGAATCTTTTCGATACGATGCTTGTGTAACAGGTTCTTGGTGGTGTCGAGACTGCTGCCCTCGGCGACGGTAACCAAGCGCTCCCGCGGCGTCATGACGCTGCTCACCGGCGCGTCCATGCGGGTCTCGAAGCGCAGATCGCGGTTGGTGACAATGCCCTCCAGTCGCCCGTCGGCGCCCACCACCGGTACCCCCGAGATGCCGTGGCTGGCCATCAACAGTAGCACTTCGCGAATGCTCGCCTGGGGCTGTGTGACGATGGGATCTTTAATTACTCCGGCCTCAAATTTCTTTACCCGCCGCACCTGGGCCGCCTGCTGTTCGGGGCTCATGTTCTTGTGAATGATGCCGATGCCCCCCTCCTGCGCCATGCAGATCGCCATGGCCGCCTCGGTGACGGTATCCATGGCCGCCGAGAGGAGGGGGATGTTGATGCGCAGGTTGCGACTCAGGCGGGTGCCGATCTCGACATCCCGGGGCAGGACTGTGGAGTGGGCAGGGACGAGCAGGACATCGTCAAAGGTCAGGGCTTCGCCAATCAGTTGCATCGGAGCTCCTCAAAACGGAAAGGGGCCGGGCAGTTGCTCACCCAGCCCCAATAGGCTTGACCAATGATAATCGCGCGGTAAAAAAAATGCCAATTCCAGTGGAAAAAGGGCGGTTAAGCGCCCGCGGCGGTAGATACCTCAGAGCTCGATGATCTCTCCCTGCGCTGGCCGATGGACTTCCGTGTTCTGCAGTAGTTTGGCGAAGGTATCCATGCTTTCGGGGTCGCCGTGCACGAGGATGGTCCGCGCGGGCTGCAGGGTCTGTTGCCAGGCAAGCAGCTCGCGCTGGTCGGCATGGGCAGAAAAACCGTTGATGGTGTACAACTGCGCGTGCACCGGGATTTCCTCCCCAAAAAGGCGGACCGTTTTGGCGCCGTCGATGAGCAAACGCGCCAACGTCCCACGCGCAGCATAGCCAACAAATACAACGCTCGAGTCATTTCGCCAGAGATTGTGGCGCAGGTGATGGCGCACCCGTCCTCCCGTCGCCATGCCCGAACCTGCCATGATCACCGCGCCACCTGCCAAGCGGTTGAGGGCGATGGACTCACTACTCTCGCGCACAAAGCGCAGACCAGGCAGGGCAAAGGGATCCTGCCCCTTGCGGAAAAGCGCATCGACTTCCTCGCCATAACACTCGGGATGATGGCGAAAAATTTCCGTAGCCGAAATGGCCATGGGTGAATCGAGAAATACCGGCAGACTCTGCGGTAACTCCCCCGCCTCTACCCCACGACGCAAATAAAACAAAAGTTCCTGGGCGCGCTCCAGGGCAAAGGTAGGAATAATGACATTACCACCCCGCTGCAGGGTATCGCGGATCGCCGCAAAGAGTTCGGCAATGGAGGGCTCGATCGGTTTGTGCAGTCGGTCGCCGTAGGTGGTTTCCATGACCACGCTGTCGGCACGGGGCGGCAGTTGCGGATTGCGCAAAAGCGCACGCCCAGCGTTGCCCAAGTCGCCAGAGAAAATGATGGACTTGCGCGCACCGGCACTATTCTCTTCGATGCGGATACTTGCCGATCCAAGGATATGCCCGGCATCGTAGAAGGTTGCCGCCAGCCCTGGGGCGAGTTCCAAACTCTGCCCATACTCCGCAGTCCGACCAAAGAATTCGAGCGCATTGAGGGCGTCGAGGGTGGCATACAAAGGCTGGGTGCCAGGCTCTCCGTGGCGCTTGGCATGACGCTGACGGCGCTCTGCGTCTTCCTCCTGCAGGTGAGCGGAATCCAGCAAAACCACGCGGGTCAACTCGCGAGTAGCGGCCGTGGTGATGATCTCGCCGCGGAATCCGCGTTTTGCGAGCAAAGGAATACGACCGCAATGGTCGAGATGTGCATGGGTAAGCAAGAGCAGGTCGATAGAGCGCGGATCAAAGCCGAAATCTTCGGCATTTTCCTCGTCGAGTTCGTGGCCACCTTGAAACATACCGCAGTCGATGAGTACCCGCTTACCCTGGGCCTCGAGCAGGTGACAGGAGCCAGTAACGTTACGGTCAGCGCCGTGGAAGGAGAGTTTCATAGTCTTACTCCTTTTGCTGTGGTGGGCCTTCCTGCGAGGAGTATAGCAAATCATCAGACACGCACATGTCTTTATATCGGCAACCTCCCTCAGCAAGTATAGCCACCGGCGACAAGCTGGGTGAGGCCTCCAGACATTCATCGCACCCGCTGGCGGCACCTGCCTGCGCCTGTGGTACACTGGCCGGAGTCAAGAACGAGGGAAAGAGCAGGGAGACCGTGAAAGTTTTCCGGCAACAACCATGTAGAGTGGCGCAGCGACGGCGGCTGATGGCAAGCGGCGCACTGCTGCTGTGGCTTGCGAGCATACCCCTGGTAACCCTCGCCAAGGATGAGATTTCCTTTTCCGTGAGTGGTGTCGATGCCGCATTGCAAGAAAAATTGCAGGCTGCCCTCCCCCCCCTCCACTATGACGGCAAGAAGGAGCGGCTCCAAGAGCTAGCGCTTTCCTCCGACTTGCGCCTGCGCGACGCCTTGCAGGCCTACGGCTATTACACCGCTACCTGGCAAACCCAAACCGCTATGGAAAAACAGGGAAATGCGACGATTCATTATCAAATTACACCGGGAAAACCCGTCATTTTGCGGAGCAAGAGCATCCGCATTACCGGCGCCATCGAAAACGATAGCCGTTTATTGAAACAAATTAAACCGTTTCCTTTGGCTGATAACAGTGTGCTTGATCAAGTCAGTTATTCCACCTGGAAAGACCAGAGTCTTGCCCGTTTGCAGGCCCTGGGCTTTATCGATGCCCATTATGATCGCCACGAAATTCTCATCGACAAAGCGCAATATTGGGCAGAAATTTACCTATGGCTGAATAGCGGTAAGCGTTTTCGCATTGGACAAATCGAGATCAGTGGTGCCGATCGCTATCCGCGCTGGTTTATTCAGCGCTATTTCACCTTTAAGGAAGGCGATTGGTACTCGCCCAATGCTCTGAGCATTACCCAGAGTAATCTTCACGATGCTAACCGCTTCGAAAATATTCAGGTCGTTGGGGAAACTGGCAAAGCAAAAAATGATGCGGTTCCGGTGCTGGTCAAATTGCAAAGTCTGCCCGAGCAGCATCTCAAACTGGGGGTTGGATATAGTACCGACATCGGCTTGAACGGCATTCTATATTACGACAACTACAACATGTTCCAGCGCGCCCAACATCTGCACGTGGCGGTACAGGCAGCACAAAAAAGCCGCAATATTGGCGCCACCTACACTTGGCCGGTGGGGGCAGCACTCGGCTCCGAATACATTGCAAGTGCGTCCTTTCAAAATGAAAGTTATCAGATCTGGTCGGCCAATGAACTGCGCGCCGCTGTTGGTCGCCGCTGGGCCTTGGCCAATAATGCCCGCAAGAATGTCAATGCCAGCCTCGAGGCAATGATCAACCTTGAGGAGGCCAACTATACCGTCTCCAACGTCAGCGATACATCCTTCTACATTTATCCTTCCGTGACCTATAGCGTGCAGAATTATCGCAATATTCTGCGCCCGGTTTCCGGCTTTTATGTGCGCGCCACCGCCGAGGGCGGCAGCAAGGTGTGGGGAAGCACCAGTAATTTCTTCCGCCTACGCGTGCGCGGCGGTTGGGACACCATGCTCGGTCGCAACTGGGGCGTCGGTGGACGGGCAAGCCTTGGCGCTCTCTGGCTGCATGGTCCCATCCGCTACTTGCCGCCGGATCTGCGCTTCTTTGCCGGCGGGCAAAATAGCCTACCGGGCTACGCCTTCGAGTCGCAGGGCCCAACCGACGCCGCAGGCGGGGTGGTTGGCGGCCGCTTGTTGGCCGTTGCCGGGGTGCACGTGGACCGCTACCTAAGCCGCGACTGGGCTATCGATGCCTTCTACGACGTCGGTAACGCCTTCGACAACTTTGCCCATTTTCATGCTTTACAGGATGTTGGCCTTGGCGCACGCTGGTACTCGCCGGTAGGGCCCATCAGCTTTGATCTCGCGCATCCCTTGGTTGCCCCACGAGCACCCGCAATCCGCGTGATCCTCTCTGTCGGGTTCAACATGTGAAGTACCGGCTGCCCTCCCTTACCAGTCTGTTAGTCTCGGGGGTACTGCTGCCGGTGCTCACCCTTTTTGTGCTGCTCACTTGGCTAACTCTGACCAGTGCTGGGGCGAGCTGGTTGCTCTCTCTCGTGCCCGGCCTCACGGTACAGCAGGTACGGGGAAATCTGGCGAGCGGTCTACAACTACAGGGCTTGCATTACGCCCACGGAAAAACCAAGCTGCAGGCGCAGCAGTTGGACTGGCACTTTCATCCCTATGCCCTGCTTTGGGGGGAGGCCCGCTTTTCCGACCTAGAGCTCGCGCAAGCCCAGGTCTGGTTACCGGCCGCAAAACCGCGCACCCAAGCGCTACGGCTTGCCCTGCCCAAGCTCCCTAGCTGGCTCGACGCATTGCAGCTGCGGGTCGCTCCCCTCCAGGTGCGCAATCTACGGATCTATGAAGGCGGTCACGAGAGTTTTGCCCTCCAAGACGGCAGTTGCACTCGCCTTGCCTGGCAGCGGGGCACCCTGGTCATTCGGGCGCTCGAGGCCAAAGGCTCCTTCGGCCATGTGCAGCTGAGCGGCCAGATCACGCCCGGGCGCGATAGCGTCCAAGCCCTTGGTCAGTGGCAGTCAAACAGCAAAACGGCGAACTCAGCGACGCTGCAAGTGCATTGGGCCAGCCTCGGTGACAATCGATTTGGCGGTCCGCTCACGCTCAACGCACAGATCGGCAAGGAGAATCTGCACCTGCAGAGCGAGGTCGAAGTAGCACCCTACTCCTTGCAACTTGCCAAGATCCAAGTCCGCAGCAATCGCCTTTCCCAACCTGCCCTTGGCAATATACGGCTCGATTTGCCCAAGACCCTGCAGGGCGACTATCGCAGCCAAGGACAACTGCTAGACATTCGCTGGCCTGGCATACCGCCCTCACTACAGGCCAAGAGTGTTGCCTTGCATTGGGACGGTAAAGGCAACGCCAGCAATATTGCTGGAGACTTGCGCGTCATTGCTGGTAATAATGACCTGCGCAGCGCCATTTCCGGCAATGGCCAACAACTACACGTGGCGATTCAAGGCCACTTGCTGCAGGGTCAGATTCTGCCCTCCCAGTTTCTCGTCACCCTCCACAAGACCAAGGCGGTGCAAGGCAAGCTATCGCTGCGGCAACTGCCCCTTCAGGTATTCGCTCCCAAGGTACCCGGGCAAATCTCCGCCGATATTGCCGTGGACGTCTCTGCCCCGCGCGCAGTCTGGCAGGGCAAGGTGCAGTGGCAAGTCCTGCCCAGCGTCGTCTATCGACAAGCGCTGCAGGGACAGGGGCAGCTGCAGTTTGCGGGTAAACAGTGGCGTCTGATTGATGCTCGCCTGCAGGGACCGGGTTTGCAGTTGCAGGCCAACGGCAGTTTGGATACCCGCTTGCAGTTACAAGCACAGGTAGCGCGCTGGGGCGGCATTTTGCCGGGCATGCAGGGCACCACGCATGTGCAGGGCTGGCTCGGCAAGGCCGGCAAAAACTGGCAGGGCCAAGTCGATCTGCAGGGCAGTAGCCTGCACTATCGTCAGTATG
>JAWNZB010000175.1:0-2238 GCA_038447835.1 Candidatus Igneacidithiobacillus chanchocoensis
GGCCGGGGCGGCCCGCGCAGGATTTAACGTGCAAGCAGATTATTCAGCCTGGTAAAATGGCCCGCCGTCAAAAATGGGGCCGCAAAACTCTTGCGGTGGATTCAGCGATTGAATGTGCCGCTCGGCAAACTCTTCGGCTTTGTCAATCTCGGATTGAAACACCCACACGATATACCGTGATTCTCTGCGTGCTCCGATAATTCCGCCTGCGGCCAAGCCGAAAGCTGATGCGCCCAGAATATAAGCAGGCGGTGGATAATTGGACAATACTGCCATAAGCGCACCGAGAATCGCGGCAACAATTCCGAAAAATAGAATCACGGCGTTATTCTCGGACTGAATTTTTTGAAAGCGGGTCTTCATGTTTTGCCTTTCGTTTATGGTTTGATGGTGTTGGGTTTAATTCAGGCCTGAGTTTCCCCACGCGGGCACCATGTCCGCGTGGGGTATTTTGCTTTCAAGCCGCTCGGCGACCGATTGCAAAACAAGCTGCAAAAAAATGGTTTCGCGGGGCGTCAAGGCGATCTGTGTTTCAAATCCTTGCTCATGGAATGACAGCGCGTATCGGCAAGGTGAGTGCGTTGTGATGGTGTAGGTTTTCATGTTGGTTACTCTGCGGTTGCTTCAATAAAAAGGGGCGCGTTTCCGACGCGCAGCATGTAAAGAGCCATTTCGACCGCCGCTGGGTAATTTTCGGAGCCGGTGCGCGATTTGATTTTGTTAAACACGTTAACGATTAGCCAAGCGCACTCAAAATCGTTTTTTGACAGAGCAGAAACTTGCAGTTCTTGCGATTGCACCGCGCGCTTTTCGCGTGGTGTGCAATCCGCCGACCCAAAAAATTCGGCGCGCAGCCGAGAAAATCGGGCTTGCGTTGGCGTGTGTTTGATTTTTGTTGTTTCCATTTTTTGTCGCTCTCTTTTTTAAGTGGTTAGCGAGCCTGCGGGTGCTGGCTCTACATCTGCATTCATCGCCCGGCGAAGCGCGGCGGGAGCGGGCACAAAAAAAGCCCGCGCGTGGCGGGCTGGTGGGGTTGGGCAAGGGGGTTGCTAGGGTTGGCCGCTGCGGAGCCGCTGGCGGGCTTTCTGGCGCGCCTGATGGTCGCGGTATGCCGCGCGCAGGTTGTTGATGATTGCAGTTGGGACAGGGCGAGTGAGGCGAGAGTAGGCGCGCTGGTATTGGTAAAGCGTGCGCATGGGGTCGGCTGCGTCGAGGTGGCCCACCTCGTCCGCGCGAATCGCTCGGACGGGCCTTGGGGGTGGTGCGGGCGTGCTGGGGTTGATAGTGAAGGTCAGCCCAGCGTCGCGCAGCGCTTGCAGGTCTGCGCGCAAGGCGGGGGTGAGGGTTTCGAGAAAATCGCCCGCCTCGCGGGCTTTGGCGGCTCGCCACGCTGCGCGGGCATTAGAGTAGTGGGTTTGTGTGGGTTCGCTCATGGCGTCGGCTCCTATAGCTCGTGTGGCTTATGCGGCATGAAGTCCGGTAGATGTTTCGGCGGCGCGGAGGGTCGCTTCTGCATATCTCTGCGCCTCCGCTTCCGTCCTCCGTTTTCCGCGCGCAAGTGTGCGGGTTGCGATGGCCTGTGCAATCTCGTCGCGAGGAATGCCGGCGCGAAGCGACTGGCAGGCATCGGCCATGTCCGCGCGGTATCCTCCTCTGCCTTCGTTCGCATCCGGGGCGCTGCGCTGCAGCGCGTCGCGGGCATAGCCCGCCTTGGTGGCGCTGCGCTCCAGCGAAACCAGAGAGGCTGCCTGCGGCCCGGCTTTGGGCCGGTCGCTGGCAGGAGAGGGAGAGGAAACCGCGAGAACGGCAGGAGCACGCACCCCCCCCACCGGGGGGGCGAGAAAAAGCAAATCATAGGCGTGAACGGCTGGCCGAATTCCGGTGGTGTCGGCCAGGACATTTGTCCATTGTCCAGATTTGCCGGGCTTCTGGCTCGTAAAGCCGGGCAGGCGTCCCCATTTCTCGCCGCTGACCGATCCCTTGTCGCCGCCCAAACGGTCGCGCAGGGTCTTCTGTGCCTGCCCGCGCTCGTCCTGCGTCATGAGTCGATCAGCCAGCAGTCGGGCCTGCCCATTGCCGGCGCTGGTTTCAATCGCAAGGCCGCCGATTTTGGCGGTCAGGGCCAGCAGGCGGGCGGTGTCCAGATCGTCAATGAAAAGCCACGGGTGCGCCTGCGCCGCCCGGCAGGCAGCCCCACGGCCTCGGGCTGCACGCGCTCGCGCGCGGCACGCAGGAACG
>JAWNZB010000176.1:0-2234 GCA_038447835.1 Candidatus Igneacidithiobacillus chanchocoensis
GACAACGTGCAGTTCAAGGTGACTCTGATTGCCCCGATTGCGATGGAAGACGGTCTACGTTTTGCTGTGCGCGAAGGTGGCCGTACCGTCGGCGCCGGCGTAGTGTCAAAGATCGTCGAGTAAGCGAGTGGAGACCGGCCTTTTGCGTCGGTCTTTGCAATGGCGGCCCGGTTGGCCGCCCTATGTTTCTGCAGGGCAGTAGCTCAACTGGTAGAGCAGCGGTCTCCAAAACCGCAGGTTGGGGGTTCGAGCCCCTCCTGCCCTGCCATTTTTAGGAAGCGGCATACATGTCAGAGAAAGTAAAGCTCTATGTTGCGGCCTTTTTTGCTGCCTTGGGGATGATTGCCTATTTTCTGGTGCCGCTCCGTTTTGGCGGGTATCTGCCGAGTGTTGCGCTTTTCATCGCTTTGCTTCTGGCTCTGGCCTTGTTTGCCACGACGCTGAGTGCGCGAGCGTTGCTGTTATTTTTTCGTGAGTCCTATGTGGAAATACGCAAGGTAGTGTGGCCGACCCGCCCAGAGTTGCTGCGCAGTACGGCCGTGATTCTTGGTTTGATCATTGTGATTGCCTTGTTTTTATGGTTGGTTGATCTGGCCTTGCTGGCGGTCGTCCGTTTTGCCTTGGGAGGCGCCTAGTCATGGCTATGCGTTGGTATGTGGTACACGCGTTTTCCAGTTTTGAGACACGGGTGCAAGCAGAGATTCGGGAGCGGGCGCGTCGTGAGGGTCTGGCGGATCAGTTCGGCGAGATTCTTGTGCCGGTTGAAGAGATCGTAGAGATGCGGAACGGCCAGCGCGCCACCACCCAGCGCATGTTCTATCCGGGCTATGTGTTGGTCCAGATGGAAATGAACGATCAGACCTGGCATCTGGTCAAAAGTACTCCCCGTGTCACCGGTTTTGTTGGCGGTAGTGTTGGTAAGCCGCATCCGCTCACCGAGGCGGAAGCAGACGCAATTCTGGAACGCATCAAGGAGGGGGTGGAGAAGCCACGTCCCAAGTTTACCTTCGAGGCAGGCGAGCAAGTGCGGGTCATCGAGGGGCCCTTCAAGGACTTCAACGGGGTTGTTGAAGAGGTTAACTTCGAGAAGAGCAAATTGCGGGTTTCGGTAACAATTTTTGGACGTTCCACGCCAGTGGAACTGGACTTTGGTCAGGTCGAAAAGATCTGAGTTTGCAAACTGAGGGAGCCTGCGGGCGCTAGTACCTCGAGGAGTCATCATGGCAAAGAAAATAACGGGCTATATCAAGCTCCAAGTAAAGGCCACTCAGGCCAATCCGAGTCCTCCCATTGGCCCGGCTTTAGGTCAGCGTGGCTTGAATATCATGGAATTCTGCAAGGCCTTTAATGCCCAGACCCAAGGGGTTGAGCCTGGCCTGCCCTTGCCGGTAGTCATTACCGTTTACGCCGATAAGAGCTTTAGCTTTATCGTCAAAACGCCGCCGGCGCCGGTACTTTTGCTCAAGGCAGCAGGTCTAAAGTCCGGCAGTGGTCGTCCGAATACCAGTAAGGTTGGCAAGGTTACCGAAGCCCAGGTGGAAGAGATTGCCAAGACCAAGTTGCCCGACTTGAATACGGAAGATCTCGAAGCGGCCAAGCGCAGCATTCGTGGCACTGCCCGCAGTATGGGCCTGACGGTGGAGGGCTGAGATATGGCACAGCAATCGAAACGTACATTGGCGGCGCGTGCCTTGATCGACCGTAATCAGCGCTACGCCCTGGAAGAAGCATTGCGTTTGGTGAAGCAGACGGCAACGGCAAAGTTCCCAGAGTCGGTGGATGTCGCCATTGGCCTTGGCATTGACCCGCGCAAGTCGGACCAAGTTGTGCGTGGTGCGGTGGTATTGCCCAAGGGCACCGGTAAGACCATGCGCGTGGCAGTTTTTGCCACGGGTGAAAAGGCCAACGAAGCCAAGGAAGCCGGTGCTGACCTAGTCGGCATGGAAGATCTCGCCGAGCAGGTCAAGGCCGGGCAGATGGACTTTGATGTCGTTATCGCGACGCCAGATGCCATGCGCGTGGTCGGCGCGCTTGGCCCGGTGCTAGGGCCGCGCGGACTCATGCCGAACCCCAAGGTGGGTACGGTAACCGCTGACGTGCGCACGGCGGTACAGAATGCTAAGGGTGGGCAGGTCCGTTACCGTGCCGATAAGGGTGGCATCGTTCATAGTAGCATCGGTAAGGCCACTTTTTCGGTGGAAGATCTGCAGGCTAACTTTCTTGCGCTGCTCGAC
>JAWNZB010000177.1:0-2233 GCA_038447835.1 Candidatus Igneacidithiobacillus chanchocoensis
CACTCCCTCGGAACTGGCCAAGCTGTCACCCAGTGACCCCTGGTGGGCAGAGGTAAGCCGGGACGCGAAAGTGCTCAAGGGCGTCTCACCCGCCAAGGAAGCCGCTCGGTGCGCCAAGGCGGCGCAGCCAGCATGACAGGCAAAAGCCCGCGCAAGAAGGTCGACGCGCTGTATTGGCAGGGCCGGTTGCGCGCGGCGCAGGCCTACCTCGACGCCGCCCAGCAGGCGCATCTGCTCGCGGAGGAGGGCCAGAACTGCAATCCGGTTATCAGCCAGATGGTGTTGTCGGCCATTGCGTTTGGTGACAGTCTCACCGCCAAGCGAGCGCAGGTCGTCAACCAGCAGGACCATGCCCAGGCGCCCCGCCTCCTGCGGGACGTGCTGGGCAATCTGCTGCCCGATGGCCAAGAGCGCCGCTACCGTCGCATCCTGAGTTTCAAGGACGAGGTGCAGTACGGCACCCGTCAAGCCACGCGCGATGAAGCCGGCCGGTTGCTCGCGGACCTCGAAGAATTCGCTCGCTGGGCGCAGGAGTTGCTATAGGCGCGAGATACGCCCCTGTGGTTGTCCTGGAGGTAAGCCGCAGTTGGAGGGAAGCGCACCGTGTCGCGTAGTTACGCGTTACAAGATAACCATGAAAATTCAGCTTGACTCGGAACTCCATGTTGAATTCATCGCCCGCCAATTCCCTGGTGACTCGTAGTAGCGGCACGCGGGCTTGAGCCCTTCATGGGTCCCAGGCCGTGTGCTCAAGGGAAGAGCGGCGTATTCACGAGGGCGTTTCTCAACGCAATCCCCCCCAAGACCACGAAGATGATGGACGCCACCATGTGAATGGCCTTCGGGTGCAAACGATTGGCGAATCGGCTGCCCAAGTAGATAACCGGGACGTTGGCCAGCATCATGCCAAGCGTGGTGCCGCCGACCACGCTGAAGAAATCTCGGTATTGGGCCGCCAAAGCGATGGTGACGACTTGCGTCTTGTCACCCATTTCCGCAAGGAAGAAGGCGAAGACCGTGGTGCCAAACACCCCCATGGCCTTCTTGGGCAGGGGAATTTCGCCTTCGTCGATTTTGTCCGGCACCAGTATCCAGACCGCCATCAATCCGAAGGAAGCCACAATGGCCCAGTTCATGATGGTGGGGCTCAACCAGCCTGCCAAAAGCGTGCCGATACCTCCAGCGCCCGCGTGGTTGGCCAGGGTGGCGACGAGGACGCCCAGAACAATAGGTAGGGGGGTGCGGTAGCGTGCCGCGAGGACGAGCGAGAGGAGTTGGGTTTTGTCGCCGATTTCGGCCAATGCGACGACGCTTGTAGATACGAGGAAGGACTGAAGCATGATGACTCCGGGCCGGAAGAACACAATGACCGAACGCTTCTCCGGCCCAACGGAGGCGCTTCGGTCAAAGGTCTTGCCAAATATGGAATCACCAGCGCCATGCCTTGTGAGGCAAGTATGTTGACGCAGGTCCCTCTCGCATTCGGAGGGCAGCTACTCCCCAATGACTATTTTTAGTGTATCAAGTATTGAGGCGGCCAAAGCCCGGCGACAGATGCAAGAAGCATGCTGCTTGGCGGTCTCCCTGCCGAGTATTAGTGTCGTTTCGCCGCCAGGGCAATTTTGAGCCACCGTGCCGACACAAATGTGAACCACGGGTAGAAGTGGGTTTCTTGATGTGCGTGTTGACCTCAACTATTTGTAATCGCACGAACCCTGTGCCGTGAGTTCCAAGTCGAGGTAACGGGCGCAGCGCCCGCGGCGTAGTGGCCGACAGGCACCAATCCTGCAGGGCACCAATATGTCCACCAACCAAGCGGGCAGACTTCGACTACATAGCGTCAACTCCCACGGGTCCGATTTCTTTGAGGATACGCAGCCGCGAGGCCGCGCGCTTCCCGCTGTCATACTCGACTACACGACCTGCGACCTCGACGGCGCAGAGAACGAGTGCCTTCCCTTGTGACACGCACTTCGCGAAGGTCACGCCTTGTCGAGTCGTCTCCCGCGCCAGGCCCTCGGAATCGTAGTAGTAGAACCCGCCACCGTGGTCGTCCTGCGCTGCCTCTGACCGCCAGACCTCGGGCTTGTAGACAGAACCGTCGAAGGCGCTAACCAGGGTGCCTTCCGGGGTCTTGGCCACGACTTTGTAGCCAATGCGCGTCTCAACATACGGGGTCGCGCATTTGACCGGTTCGAAACCGAGATAGTGGCGAGTGAGCTGCCCAAGTGCC
>JAWNZB010000178.1:0-2231 GCA_038447835.1 Candidatus Igneacidithiobacillus chanchocoensis
ATCTAGGTTGACGGTGAGCGGCGTGCGGCCCATCGGTCCGAGAAGGGCAAAACGGGCATCGCCAAGCTCCGGCCAGTGCAATTGCGCCTGCGTAACCTGCCAGCCCATTGGCGTATAACGCCAATCTCCCTGCAGGCGCAGGGGAGAGCTGTCAACGCTAACGTACCAGGGACTCCAGAGCAGGGCGCCTTGGGGGCAACGGAGCTGCGCCTGACCTTCCCAAGCGCCGCGTCGGTGTTTTGCCGTCACGTCGAGGTCGAGCCGACCGTTCTGCGCCGCCTGCAGACCACTCGGGCTGGCAAACTGGAATTGGCGCAAAGCTAACCGCAGCGCCACACCGCTTACCTTCGTGAGCGTTGCTCCCTGCGCTGTCAGCTGTGCTGCAAAATTACCCTGGGGTTGCCAGTTGGCAGGCAGAAACTGCCTCGCCAAGAAATTGGCCGGACCATTGCCGACCAATTGGGCCTGCCAGCCCGCCCTCCCGGGAGCGGACCAATACATTTGCCAAAGCCCGAGCTCCTTGCCCTCCACTCGACCACGCATCTGACCGTATTGCAAGGTGCTGTCGATATTCCCCTGGGACTGGAGCTGCAGATTGCCGAGCGTTGTTCCCTGCAGCGCAGACTGCAGCCGCAGCTGCCAATGTCCGTGCTGGTTGGCAGTTTGCCCCTGCAAGGAGGCCGCTTGCCAGTGCAGCGCTGCCGGCCCCTGCAACTTGCCGCCGCGCAGTTGCCAGAGCAATCGCTGCGGGCTGCGGCCCTGGGCGCGGATGCGCAGGTTTTGCAGTTGCAGCTGTGGTCCCTGGATACTTGCGGCGCTGATTTCCAGGACCGTGGTTGGGGCAAGCATGCCTAAGCCGGGAAGACCCCGGTGGAGAGATAGCGATCGCCACGATCGCAAATGATGGCTACCAAATAGCCCTGGTCGAGCTCGGCCGCCAGTCGGACTGCGGTAGCTACGGCGCCACCGGAGGAAATACCCGCCAGGATTCCCTCCTCGCGGGCCAAGCGCCGGGTCATCTCTTCTGCCTCTTCGGTGCTGACGTCAAAAATCCGATCCACCATCTCTGGCTGGTAAATCTTGGGCAGGTATTCCACCGGCCAGCGTCGAATGCCGGGGATTTTGGCGCCAGCGGCGGGCTGCACGCCAATGATCTGAATGTCGGGTTTGACCTGGCGCAAATAGCGACCAGTGCCCATGATCGTGCCGGTGGTGCCCATGGCCGAAATGAAGTGGGTTACCTTGCCGCGGCTATCGCGCCAGATTTCCGGCCCGGTGCTGCGGGTATGCGCTTCCGGGTTATCGGGGTTGGAGAATTGATCGAGCATAATGGCTTCGCCTGCCGCGACAAAGGCACGAGCACGATCGATTGCGCCCTCCATGCTCGCTTCGGCCGGAGTGAGTTCGATCTCGGCACCAAAAGCGCGCATCACCTGGCGCCGCTCGATACTCATGTTTTCGGGCATAACCAAGGTGATTTTCAGACCTTCCACCGAGGCGGCCATGGCCAGTGCAATGCCGGTGTTGCCACTGGTGGCCTCGACGAGGCGCTGGCCGGGGCGGATCTGACCGCGCTCCAGAGCGCGACGGATCATATTCAGGGCCGGGCGGTCCTTTACCGATCCGGCGGGGTTGTTGCCCTCGAGTTTGCCAAAGATCTGCACCTGCGGCTTGGGACTCAGGCGCCGCAGCGCGCAGAGAGGGGTATTACCGACAAAATCTGCCAATCCGGCCATGCGCCCACTCCTCGTGATAGTTGCACCGTCTAGGCTACCACCGCCCCCGCATGGACCCAAGGGCCGCCGCTCATTATCATGGCTACACTATGGAGCAGGGAGGGGAACGTCCATGAGCAGCAATGCCGCGGTACAGCCAGTGCATCACCACGAGCATCATCACCACACCCAAATTGGCTGGCTCCGCGCGAGCGTGCTCGGCGCCAATGATGGTCTACTCTCCACCGCCGCCCTCCTAACCGGGGTAGCGGCCGGACAGGCGAATACCCATGCCCTGCTCCTTGCAGGGGTGGCGGCCTGGGTGGCTGGCGCCTTTTCCATGGCCGCTGGAGAGTTCGTCTCCGTCAGCTCCCAAGCCGATACCCAGGCCGCTGATTTGGCCATCGAGGCTCGGGAAATCCATAAAAATCCAGAACTAGAACTCCTCGAACTCACCCGTATCTATTGCGGCCGTGGTCTCGACGAGGCTTTGGCCCGGCAGGTGGCATCCCAGCT
>JAWNZB010000179.1:0-2230 GCA_038447835.1 Candidatus Igneacidithiobacillus chanchocoensis
TGAGGGGCAATTGCTCGCCGCCATCGGCATGGGCGAGGTCTTCCCGTTGGTGGTGGCCCACAAATTGTTACCTGAGGAAGAAGATCGCGGGAAACTGGCGCAGACCGCGCGCCGTCTGGGGCAGGCGGTAAGTCAATTGTTACCGAGCCGCCTCAACCGTGAGGAGGCCACGAAAAAGCCGCTGTTGATTCGGGGGACAGAGGGGATGCCGGTGACGCTGGCGCGTTGCTGCCGACCTATCCCCGGCGATCCTATTTTGGGTTTTATCAGTGCTGGCAAAGGTGTGGTGGTGCACACCCACGATTGTCACAATATCCGCGAGTGGCGCAAACGCCGCGACCGTTGGGTGGATGTGCAGTGGGACCCCGAAGCTCAGGGTGAATTTCCGGTGACGATCCGGGTGGTGGCGGAGAGCGCGCGTGGCGTGCTGGCCCGCGTTGCCACCCTGATTTCCGATGAAGATTCCAATATTGATCATGTGGACATAGAGCCCCAGGATGGACTCTATACGGGCATCACCTTTACCATACAGGCACACGATCGTGATCACCTGGCCAAAATCATGCGGAGTTTGCGTAGTCTGCCGATGGTATCCCGGGTACAGCGGGTCAAAGGCTAACAAGGAGTTTAATCTATGCCAGTTCCAGTTCAGAGTAATTCAGCGCCTCAGGCCATCGGGGCTTACAGTCAGGGGATGGTGCATGACGGCCTGCTCTACCTTTCGGGTCAGATCCCCCTGGACCCCAGTACCGGGCAGATGGTAGAGGGCGACGTTGCCCTGCAGATCCGGCGGGTGCTGGATAACCTGCAGGCAGTCTGCGAGGCAGCAGGCGGGCGTCTGCAGGATGCGATCAAATTGCAGGTCTATTTGGTGGATCTCGGCGATTTCGCGCAGGTAAATCAGGCCATAGAGGTGGCGTTCGCGCCACCCTATCCGGCGCGTGCCGTGGTACAGGTGGCTGCTCTGCCGCGTGGTGCGCAGGTAGAAATAGACGGCATTGTTGCCTTGGGCAAGGCAAGCTGAGATGGAGCGCGCGGAAGCACTTGCCCAGCCCATGCGCGTGCTGCTGCAGGCGCATCCGGTATTGGTTTCGTTGCTGGAAGAGCGCGGTATTCATTGTGGAGAATGCTTTATTGCTGATCGCGAAACGCTGGCGGAGGTAGCCACCATGCATCATGTCGATCTCGACGAGCTTCTCGCGGAATGGGCACGTCGCGAGGCCCTGCCGCGCGCCTACTAATATGGCAGTTGCGAAGACGGGACTGTATCTGCAGAGTTCCGTCTCGGCATTGCGCGGGGTCGGTCCCGCGCTGGTCCAGCGCTTGCAGCGCATGGACCTGTGGCGGGTGCAGGATATCCTGTTTCATCTGCCCAGTCGTTATCAGGATCGCCGCCACATATCCCCTATGGCGGCCTTGCAACCCGGTCAGGAGTGCGCCGCACTGGGTGAAATTGTCGGTGTCGATCACCAGCGTGGGCGACGGGAACAATGGCTGGTGACCTTGAGTGATGGCAGCGGGCGTCTGCTCATACGGCTCTTTCACATGGTAGCGGCCCTGCGTGGGCAATGGCAGGTCGGGCGGCAGCTCTGGTGTTTCGGAGAGTTGCGCGGCGGCTTTCACGGCCTCGAAATGGTGCATCCAGAATGGCAGATGGCGGATGTCCCGCAGTTTCGCGCTCCGCGTCACCTCACCCCTTTTTATCCCAGTAGTGAAGGCATTACCCAAGCGCAATGGCGGCGCTGGGTAGCGCAAGCCCTGACCCTCCTCGACCAGCTTCCGGACTACCTTGAAAATCGACTGCCTCCGCAGTGGCCCAGTCTGCGCGAAGGCCTGCGTCTGCTGCATGAAAGTGCGGACGAGATTCCCTCTCCGCAGCATCCCGCCTGGCAGCGGCTGGCGCTGGAGGAGTTGCTGGCGAATCATTTGGCGGTGCGCCAGACGCGGCAGTCGGGGATGATGCAGAATGCCCCTTGTCTGCACAGTAACGGGCAGTTGTGGCAGCATTTCCTGGCGCAGTTGCCTTTCGTACCGACGGGAGCACAGGAGCGGGTGATTGCCGAGATTAACGCCGACTTGGCGCGCCATCAGCCCATGCGTCGCTTATTGCAAGGGGATGTTGGCTCCGGTAAAACCCTGGTCGCGGCGGCAGCGGCGCTGACCGCACTGGATGCCGGGTATCAGGTAGCCATGATGGCGCCGACCGAAATTCTCGCAGAACAGTTATATA
>JAWNZB010000180.1:0-2174 GCA_038447835.1 Candidatus Igneacidithiobacillus chanchocoensis
TGAGCAGCGATTCGCCCAAGGCTGCTGCGAGGTCATCGGTGAGGGGATGACGGCGGCGAGTTTCACTAAAACGGCGCAACAAGGTACCCTCATCCGCTTCCAGAAAAAGGATGCGCGGGCGCAAAGCGTAACGCTCGCGCAACTCGGCCAGCGCCTGTGGCAGAGCTGCGAGAAACTCGCGGTTGCGCACGTCGATACTCACGGCGGCGAGCATGGAACTGGCATCCCGCCGCGCCAGTTGGGCCCCGAACTCCACTAACAAGGTAGCAGGCAGATTATCGACGCAGTAATAACCTTGGTCTTCCAGTGCTTGCAGGACGGTAGATTTTCCTGAACCGGATAGACCACTGACGATAATAAAGTCCTGCTCCGCCATCATTCTTCCCCGACACTCAGTCGTACCTGCGCCTCAAAATCCGCGAGCATATCTCCACCGGACTCCTTTACATACTGGCTGCGTGCCGCCGCCTCGACCAGTACGGCCAAATTGCGCACCGCAGAAACAGGCATGCATAACCGGGGCAATTGGATTCCGAGAATATCCAGGTGATCCACCTTGCCTTGCAAGCGATCGATATCCGCCATTTCCATATCGCGCATATCCTGGATTTCAACGACCAGCCGGATACGCTTGGAACGCACGATGGCAGCAGCGCCGAAGAACTCCCGGATATTAATAATGCCCAGACCACGTACTTCCAGAAAATTACGCAGCGGGGCCGGGCAATGCCCCGTCAGCACATTCGGCGCTTCACGGATACAGAGCACGCTGTCATCAGCCACCAGACGATGACCTCGGCTGACCAGTTCCAGCGCCAGTTCGCTCTTGCCGATGCCGGCTTCGCCCTGCAAAAGCAATCCAACCCCGAGCACATCGACCAACACGCCATGCACCTGCTGGCGGGGCGCCAGCTCCTGATGCAGGTAGTGTTGCACCCGCGCCAGCACTATTTTCGCGCCCATTGGCGTCGCCATCACGGCAATGTGCCGGGCTTTCAGATATTCATAGAGATGATCATCCAGCATCTGGCCTTCACAAACAACGAGCAGACACAGCTTATGGGACGGAAACTGGGTAATAGCCTCTGGGTGGGCACGCAGGTAGGCTAGTTCACAACCCCCGGCAATCTGCACCGCATGTGGCCGGATAAAGTTGAAAAACCCAACCAGTGCCGCCCCACCCACCTCATCTTCTGCAGAGGAATCTCGGCGGAGATGATGGTCTTCCTCAGGCTGGTACAGACACTGCCAGCGCAATTCGCTGTCCAGGTCTTCATAGAGCCGACGCAGGCTGATTTGTCGTTCAATGGCACTGCCTTGCCCGGCACTCACGGCTGTAACCAATCTGCCTTGTGGTACAAACTACGCCGAACTCGTCAACAAACGAAAAAACTCCTGCGGATCCAGGGTTTCCATCAGTACTTCGCGTACCTCGTCCACCGCGAGTTTGGCGGCTAATGCAGAGAGCGTCTCCAGATGGGCGGTCGCGGCCGCTTTGGGCACCACTACCGCCAAAAATATACGCACGTCCAACCCGTCTGGCGCCGCAAACGGAATACCCTGCGCCGTGCGCAGCGCAGCAACAGCTACCTGACTCACACCCTCTAACCGCGCATGGGGCAAAGCCACCCCATGCCCGATGCCCGTAGACCCCTGCGCCTCACGGCTTTGCAAGGCCGCCGCAATCCCTTCAGCAGACAGACCGGTAGACCCTGCCAGGATTTCCGCCAATGACTGCAGCACATCACCAGCATCGGCCACAGGCGGATCCATACGAATATTTGTCAGGGCAAGAGACGGGGTCATCATGGCTATTCAGTCGACTTCAGCAATGGTTGCCAAACCAGCGGGGTGATCATTACGGCGATCCTGCAGCTTTTCCTTGTAGCTGTGCACCTGCGCCTCCAGTTTGTCGGCCACCAGATCTATAGCTGCGTACATATCGGCATCATGCACCTCGGCATGGAAGACGTGCCCTGGGGCATTGACAGTAATATCTACGACGTTGGTCAGCTTTTCGTGAGGGAGGTGCTTCAGCACCACCTGGGCGTTAATGACGTGGTCGAAGTAACGACCAAGGCGTCCAATCTTTTCATCGACATAGTTTTTAATGGCATCCGTCAAATCCAGGTGCTGCCCGGTAAGTGTAATTTGCATAGCGCTCTCCTACCCAA
>JAWNZB010000066.1:0-11823 GCA_038447835.1 Candidatus Igneacidithiobacillus chanchocoensis
ATAGCGGGCAAAGCTCCAGACCTTGTACCCCGCCTGCCCCGGCTGTCCAAGGTAGCTCTGTCCGTTGATCAAGAGCAGGGAAACACCCGCTCGTTTGTCGATCTCGATCTGACCGAAGGCGGCGGTGGCGTAGTCCGGTGCCCCGCTGCGAGCGAGATCGATAAAGATTTCGCGATAATGCCCTTTGCCACCAATTTCCTGACCAACATAAATGACCCGCCCATCTGGGAGATGGGCAAAACTCCCGGGCTGGATCAGCGATTGCGCTGCCGCTGCAGCCAGTCTGGTGCTCTCCGCCTGCAGGTAGGCTTCCGCCGCCGGAGCCCACCACACCGAGAGCAGCAATTCGACGACGAGCAGGAGCAAAACGAGTGGTGCAAGCCCCCGCAACAAGGCCTGTAGACCGATCCCAGCGCCTTGAATGGCCATCATTTCGTTGTGACGGTAAAGGTTGGCAAAAACCAGGAATACCGCGAAGAAAAGTGCCAGAGGTAACACCACGACCAGGAGAGCGGGAATACTCAGCCCCAGCAATTGCAGTACCACCCCCAGGGGCAGCTGCCCGGAGGCGACCTGTTGCAAAATTTGGGTGAGTTGCCCAATGGAGAGTAAGGCGAGCACGACAACACAGGCGACGAGAAAATAGATCAGTACCGAGCGTAGAATGTGGGCGGGAATACGCCCCAATGATCCAAAACGACGAAGTATCAGCACGAATACACCCGTGATGGCCTAGAGGCTGGGCCCTGGTGTACGCTATGAGGCAAAGCGATGGATCGCGAAGCTGACATAGGAGACAGGCTTTGGAAATTTATGTAGAACAGAATCGTACCCTTTCGGAACCCTGTGCATGCCTGGTAGTCGCTTGCCAAGAGAACGGGCAAATGACCGCCAGCGCGGAAAAAGTGGATGAACTCAGTGGCGGTTTCTTGCGCCGGTTTCTCTCGAGTGGAGATTTTACGGCGGAGGCGGGACAATGTCAGCTACTTTATGGAATTCCGGGTATCGGCGCCGAGCGTCTGCTCCTCGTCGGTGTGGGCAGCGAGAAGAAAATGCGTGAAGGAAAGCTGCACAAGGCCGCTCGCGCCCTCGGCCGAGAGATTGCCCGTGCGGAGCTAAGCGAAATCGATCTCGCGCTCGCGGACGTTGCCGTCGCCCATCGCAGTGCAACAGCTGCCAACGAAATCTGGCTGCGCGGCATTCTCGATGGCCAGTATCGCTTTGACCAGCATCGTCAGCCAGCCAAACGCCCGCGGCGTAGTCTAAGCAAAATCAACATCCTGCTACCCGAGTCTGGCAGCGAAGGCGAACGCCTGGAGTGGCAGCAGAGCTGCGACCTCGCCCTGGCCATCTCCCGCGCCAGTGACTGGGCCCGGGATCTCGCCAACCAGCCCGGCAATATCTGTACGCCCACCTGGCTTGCCGACCAAGCCGCTGCCATGGCCCAAGCGCGGGGTATTGAGAGCGAAATTCTCGGCCCGGCAGAAATGGAAGAGCTGGGCATGCACCTCCTGCTCGGGGTTGCCCAAGGCTCGCGCCAGGAGCCCCGCCTGATCGTTCTGCACTACCGTGGCGGCGCCCAGGATGCCGCGCCTATTGTCCTGGTGGGTAAGGGTTTGACCTTTGATGCCGGTGGCATTTCCCTCAAGCCCGCCGACAAGATGGACGAGATGAAATACGACATGTGTGGCGGTGCGGCTGCGCTGGCGGCTATCCAGGCTGCTGCCGACCTAGCGCTACCCCTGAACATTACCGCTATTGTCCCCGCTTCGGAAAATCTCCCCGACGGCAAAGCGACCAAGCCCGGCGACATCCACCGTAGCATGGCCGGCCTCACCGTCGAAATCATCAACACCGACGCCGAGGGCCGCCTGATCCTTGCTGATGCTCTTACCTACGCCAAACGTTTCAACCCGGAAGTGGTGATCGACATGGCCACCCTCACCGGTGCTTGCGTTATTGCCCTCGGACACCAAACGGCTGCGGTGCTGGGCAACCACGAGGGCTTGGTGAGCGAACTGCTGCAGGCGGGTCGCAGCAGTCAGGATCGCGCCTGGGAGTTGCCCCTCTTCGAGGAATACCAGGAGCAGTTGAAAAGCCCCTTTGCCGACCTCAGCAATGTGGGCGGACGTCCAGCCGGTACCATCACTGCCGCCTGCTTTCTCTCACGCTTTACCGAGGACTACCGCTGGGCGCATCTCGACATTGCTGGCGTCGCCTGGCAAAGCGGTGACAACAAGGGCGCTACCGGCCGACCAGTGCCCCTGCTGGTGCACTTTCTGCAGCATCGCGCCAAGGCTCACTGAGGTTTACGCGTGGGCGGTACCGCCAAGTTCTACCAGCTTCCGGCGCCAGCCCTGACCGTGGTGGAGAGTCGGCGCGCCGTCTGTCGCGTTCTTGCCAAAGCCTGGCAAGTCCTTGGCAAGGTGGATGTGCTCGCCCCCGATGCCGAAACCCGAAGCGCCTTCGATGATCTACTTTGGACCTTTCACGCGGGCGCCTTTGTACCCCATGGTGGCTCTGCCAACGAACCCGTCTATCTATTCCATGATCCGGCACTGCGTCGGCAGGAAGCGTCGGCACTGGCTTTGGTCGAATGGCGGGATCCAGTTCCCGGCGGGCAGAACATCGAGCACCTCATCGATTTCATTCCCGCCGCCGAGGCGGAGCGGGAGCCGGCGCGGGAACGCTACCGCCAATGCAAACAAGCAGGATACAGTATCCAGCTCTTTCCTTTAGAGCTTTGAGGGAGAATGCCATGACAGCCAATGATCGCCGCGAGCCGGTTCTCGAGGAAGCCGACTTACCTAGCGAGGAAAAACCTTTCCTGCTTACGGAACTGCTCCGCGAGGGATTACCCCGCCCCCTCTGGCGGCGGCCCAAGGGCGAGGAAGAGACGAGTGTGGCAGAACCACTTCGCCAGCAAACCATGGAACGAGCAGAGCCGCAGTTCACCCCGGCACCCAGCACCCCGCCAAGCCGCAGAAGCGAGCCACAGATCAGCATCGACGGCGCCTGGGAGGATCATCCACCAGCGCCTGCCCCAACTGCTCCTGGCGAGAGCATCGAAGCGACGGAACTGACCCAAGCCCTGCAGCGGATTCGCGGACTCTCGGCCAGCACGGCTGATGTCGCGCCGCCAATGCAGCCCCCCGAGACCGTTGCTTCGACCGCCGCAGCCAGTGCCGCAGCGGCAGAAACTGCGCCAACAACGGCGGCAGAAGAAACCCACGAGCCCGCAGTGGCGCCCGTATCTCGCACAACCACAGAACTGCAGATGCAGCCAGAAGCACTGGCTCCCGAGCCTACTTGCGGTGACAACAATACCGATATGCCTCTCATTGAACCCGGCTATCTGCGCGATCTCGAGACGCTATTGCGCGGGGAAGTGGAGCGCCGCGTCGTTGCCGAAGTGGAAGAACAGATCACCCATCACCTGCAAAAGGTCTGGAAAGAGCAGGTGAGCTTGACCCTGATGCGCAGCATCGCCCTCGAGGGTATCCGTCTGCGCGAGGGCGTGGCGGAGCTCGTACACAATGCGCTTCCGGAAATACTGCAGCGCGTGGTTACCGAAGAATTGCAAAACGCCCGGCAGACGACCGACTTCGAAGACAGCAACCCCTGAAGGATCCCCCATGACCGATTCCCTCGACCGCCCCTTCGCGCCGGCCGATATCGAGGCCTCCTGCTATGCTCTGTGGGAGCAACTCGAGGTATTCCGACCGGCGGGCACCGGCGAGCCCTACTGCATCATGCTGCCGCCACCCAATGTGACTGGCACCCTGCACATGGGCCACGCCTTTCAGGACACTCTCATGGACATCCTCATCCGCCGGGCGCGGATGCAGGGCAAACGCACCCTTTGGCAGCCAGGGACCGACCATGCGGGTATTGCCACCCAGATGCTGGTCGAGCGCCGGCTGGAGGCCGAAGGGCAGAAACGTCACCAACTCGGTCGCCATGCCTTTTTGGAGAAAGTCTGGCAGTGGAAGGAGGAATCCGGCGGCAAGATCAGCCGGCAGATGCGCCGTCTTGGTGCCTCCTGCGACTGGCAGCGCGAGCGCTTCACCCTCGACGACGGCCTCTCCCAAGCAGTGCGCGAGGTCTTCGTGCGCCTGCACCAGGAAGGTCTGATTTACCGCGGCAAACGCCTGGTAAACTGGGATCCGGTGCTGCAGACCGCCGTCTCCGACCTGGAGGTGCTCAATAGCGAAGAGCAGGGACACCTTTGGCACATCCGCTATGCCGCAAGCGATGGCTCCGGCGCCTTGGTGGTGGCCACGACCCGGCCGGAAACCCTACTCGGCGACGCGGCGGTGGCGGTGCATCCCGAAGATCCGCGCTATCGCGACTTGGTCGGCAAGACCCTGCGCCTGCCCATCACCGGCCGCGAAATCCCCATTATTGCCGACGATTACGTCGAGATGGAATTTGGCTCCGGGTGCGTAAAGATCACCCCCGCCCACGATTTCAACGACTATCAGGTCGGCCAACGGCATCAACTACCCTTGCTCAACATCTTCACCCCGAGTGCGCACATCCGCGATACGATCGAAGTGATCAGCGGCAGCATCAGCGATGTCCAGATTCCCGAGGCCCTGCGCGGCCTCGATCGGTATGCGGCACGCAAGCGTCTTTTGGCCCTTCTCGAGGCCGAGGGTAGCCTCGTCGATACCCAAGACCATCGCTTGATGATCCCCCGTGGTGATCGCTCGCAAGCGGTGATCGAACCCTACCTTACCGACCAATGGTATGTGCGCGTCGAGCCACTGGCAGCGGCGGCGCGGCAGGCGGTAGCCGATGGCCGGATCCGCTTTGTGCCGGAAAACTGGAGCCGCACCTATTTCGACTGGATGGAGCGCATCGAGGATTGGTGCATCTCGCGGCAACTCTGGTGGGGACATCAGATTCCTGCGTGGTATGGCCCGGATGGCGAAATCTTCGTTGCCCATAGCGAGGAAGCCGCGGAACGGGCCGCCGCCAAGCACTACGGCATGCCGGTCACCCTGGAGCGCGACCCCGATGTTCTCGACACCTGGTTCAGCTCGGCCCTCTGGCCCTTCAGCACCCTCGGCTGGCCGGAGCAGACTGCCGACCTGCAGACCTTCTACCCCACCTCGGTGCTGGTGACCGGCTTCGACATCATCTTTTTCTGGGTCGCCCGAATGATCATGATGGGCCTGCACTTCACCGGCGAGGTGCCCTTCCGCGATGTGTATGTGCATGGTCTCATCCTCGATGGCGAAGGCCAGAAGATGAGCAAATCCAAGGGCAATGTCCTCGATCCCATCGATCTCATCGACGGCATCGGCGCCGAGGAACTGGTGAGCAAACGCACCCAGGGGCTGATGCAACCGCAGATGGCGGAAAAGATCGCCAAGGCCACCCGTAAGGAGTATCCAGACGGTATCCCCGCCTTTGGTACCGATGCCCTGCGCTTCAGTTTTGCCAGCATCGCCACCCAGGGGCGGGATCTGCGCTTTGACCTCAAGCGCGTGGAAGGCAACCGCAATTTCTGCAACAAGATCTGGAACGCTGCCCGTTTTGCTCTCCTGCAAACCCCCGAGCCCAAACTGCTGGAGGGAGAACGCATCCTGCTGCCGCCGGAGCGCTGGATCATCGCCCGACTGCAGGCTACCGAGGCAAGCATCAACGAGGCCCTCGACCAGTATCGCTTTGCCGACGCGAGCCAAGCCCTCTACCAGTTTTTCTGGAATGACTATTGCGATTGGTATATCGAATTCAGCAAGACGGTACTGCGGCCAGAGGCGGCATTCAGTGCTGCCGAAATTCGTGGCACCCGGCGCACCCTCCTTGCCGTACTCGAGGCTGCCCTGCGCCTCGCCCACCCCTTCCTCCCTTTTCTGACCGAGACCCTTTGGCAGCGCGTTGCATCCTTGCTCGGCAAGACTGGGGAAACCATCGCCCTCGCCCCCTATCCCAGTGCCGATGCCAGCAAGCGGGATGCCGAAGCCGAGGAGGATCTCGCCTGGCTCATGGATTTCATCCGCGCCTTGCGCTCGGTGCGTGGGGAGATGAACATTGCCCCGAGCGCCACCCTGCCGGTGCTGCTGCAGGGCGGCGATGCCACCGACCGTGCGCGCTTGGCGCGGCTCTCGCCCTGGTTGCAACAGTTGGCGCGCTGCAATGCGCCGGTCTGGCAAGAGGGCGAAGTTCCTCCTGCTGCCCTGCAACTGCTGGGAGAACTGCGCATTTTGGTGCCCTTGGCGGGTCTCATCGACGTTGCGGCAGAATTGCAGCGCTTGGCCAAGGAAGAAAACCGTATCCTTGGCGAACGGGAAAAGGTGCAGGCGCGCCTGGGGCAAAGTAGCTTTCGCGACCGCGCCCCGGCGGAGGTCGTTGCCCGCGAAGAGGCCCGCGTCGAGGAACTGAACAGCGCCTTACGCGAGCTGGCTACCCAGCAGGCACGACTGGCAGAAATTGCTCGTCTGGAGGGAAACCCCGCGTGAGCAAGGGGCGAGAGGGCCAATTTCCGCAAGAACGGCTCTACCCCCTCGAGCCCCTCTTTGGCCGCTTTCTCACCCCGCTCGAGCAATTCTTCCGCCGCGCCACCACCGGCGGCATCGTACTGATTGGCGTAACCCTGGTAACCCTGCTGCTCAGCAATTCGGCCCTGCAGGCCAGCTATCAGCACTTTTGGCATCAGCATTTGTCTCTGCAACTCGGGCAATGGCGTCTCGATCACGATCTACAGGAATGGGTCAACGACGCCCTCATGGCAGTCTTTTTTTTCGTCATCGGCCTCGAGCTCAAACGCGAGTTGCTGGTGGGAGAACTGGCCCGCATCAGCGATGCAATTCTGCCCATTGTCGCGGCGCTGGGGGGCATGTTGGTGCCGGCGCTGCTCTTTACCGCTCTCAATGCCGGGACTGTCGGCGCGCCGGGGTGGGGGATTCCCATGGCCACCGACATCGCCTTTGCCATCGGCATCCTGGTCTTGCTGGCTTGGCGAGTACCGCGCAATCTCCTCATCTTTCTCACCGCCCTGGCCATTGCCGATGATCTCGGTGCGGTCCTCGTCATTGCTATTTTCTATACCGCCCATATCGCTTGGTGGGCCCTGGCCAGTGCCGGGGGAATCTTTGCCTTGCTCCTCCTCCTCAACCAAAGCGGTATCCGCCAGCCCCTGCCCTATCTCTTGCTCGGGATTCTGCTTTGGTATTTTCTTCTTGTTTCCGGTATCCATGCCTCCATCGCCGGCATTCTCGTCGCCATGACCCTGCCGGCGCGTGGCTCCATCAGCCCCGCGCGGCTGCGCGTTACCCTGCGCGAGCGCGAGACAGACCTGGCCCGTCTGCTCGAACAGGACGCTCCCCTCGATCCCCTGGTGCACCCCGAACTGAGCCATCTTGCCGAGGAACTGCGCCGCACCAGCCGCGCCATGCTCTCGCCGCAGCAACGTCTGGAGCACACCGTCGGCCCTTGGGTTACCTTCGTCATCTTACCCATATTTGCCCTTGCCAATGCTGGTGTGGATTTTTCGCAAGTGAGCACTGCCATGCTCTGGAGTTCGGTAACTCTGGGAGTAGTGTTCGGGCTGGTGCTCGGCAAATTTGTCGGTATCAGCCTCGCTAGTTGGCTCGCGGTGCGTTTGGGTCTTGCGCAATTACCCCGCGGTGTTGCCTGGCGCCATCTCCTCGGTGCCGCCTGGCTCGCAGGTATCGGCTTTACCATGTCGCTGTTCATTAGCCAGCTCGCCTTTACCCAAAGCGAATTACGGGAAGAAGCCAAGGTCGGCATTCTCCTTGCCTCGCTGCTGGCTGGTATCATTGGCTTACTGTGGCTGTGGCTGGCCAGTGGAGAGAAAACCCATGCTACCTGCTGATCTTGACGCTACCGTTGCCCGCACCCTAGCCGAGGATATTGGCAGTGGTGATCTCAGCGCCGCCCTGATCGACAGCAATCGACGGCTGCAGGCCCACATCATCAGCCGCGAGCCCGGAGTGCTCTGCGGCAGCCCCTATGTCGATGCGGTCTTCGCCCAGCTTGCCCCCGAGCTCAGCGTGGAATGGCAGCTGCAGGAAGGCGAGACCATTGCTCCCGGACAGGAGCTCTGCCGCCTGCAGGGGCCCGCCGGAGCCCTGCTCAGCGGCGAACGCAGTGCCCTCAATTTCTTGCAATTTCTCTCGGCCACGGCAACGCAAACCCGGCGCTTTGTGGAACGCTTGGCCGGCAACTCCACCCGCCTCCTCGATACCCGCAAGACCCTCCCGGGCCTGCGGCTGGCGCAGAAATATGCGGTGCGGGTGGGCGGCGGCCACAACCATCGTCTGGGCCTCTTTGATGGTATTCTCATCAAGGAAAACCATATCGCTGCCATCGGCGGCATTGGCGCGGCCATCGAACGCGCCCGCCACCTAACACCCGTGCTCACCCGCGTCGAGGTCGAGGTGGAGAGCCTCGAGCAGCTGGAGGAGGCGCTTGCAGCGGGTGCCGACATGGTCCTCCTCGATAATTTTTCCCTTGCCGACCTGCGTGCAGCCGTGCAGCGAGTGGGCGGACAGATTCCCCTCGAAGCGTCGGGGAACATTTCCCTCGACACCGTGGCAGCCGTGGCAGCAACCGGCGTCGACTATCTGTCCGTCGGCAGCATCACCCGCAATGTGCAGAGTCTGGATCTTTCTCTGCGCTATTTATGAAGACAATTTTGCCCTTCGATCCTATGCAATTTTTCGTATACACTGTCGCGGCTAATCACCGTCGGAACGGAATCACGCATTGGTCTCCCTGAAAAATTTCATTGCGACACAACTCGCGGAAATCGAGTCGCCCGAGGACGAGACAAAGACCGTCGATCTGCCCGCCGGCGCCCGGGCCATTCCCCGCGATCAGCACAATGTTTCGCGCCGGCAAATCAGCGACGCTGCCCTGCAAGTGCTCAATGGCCTGCATCGTGCGGGTTACCAAGCCTATCTCGTGGGCGGCAGTGTACGCGACCTGCTCCTTGGCCGCGAACCGAAAGATTTTGACGTTTGCACCAGCGCCCGCCCCGAGGAGGTGCGCAAGCTCTTTCGGCGCAACGCCCGCCTCATTGGCCGGCGGTTTATCTTGGTACATGTACAGTTTGGTCGCGAGATCATCGAAGTTGCCACCTTTCGCGGTGGTGCCAGCACCGACCAAGCACGCAGTGCCAGCGGCCGCATCCTTGCCGACAACGTCTACGGCAGCCTAGAAGAAGACGCCCAACGCCGCGACTTCACCGCCAATGCACTGTATTACAACATTGCCGATCGCAGCATCATCGACTTCTGGGACGCCTGGACGGATATCCAAGCCCAGCGCCTACGCATGATTGGCAACGCCAGCGAGCGCTTTCGCGAAGATCCTGTGCGCATGCTCCGCGCCGCGCGCTTTGCCGCCAAATTGGGCTTCTCCCTCGATCCCGAAATCGAGGCGGCGATTCCACTGTGTCAGCCACTGCTCCAGGAAATTCCTGCCGCGCGATTGTATGAAGAAGTGGGCAAACTCTTTCTGGCCGGCTTTGCCCAGGCCTCGCTTGCCGTTTTACAACGATACGGTCTCTTTGCCGCTCTCTTCCCGCAACTGGCTGCCGTCGTCGACCAAGGCGAAGGGGCGCTGGCCCTGGTGCAGCTTGCCTTGGGCAACACCGACGCCCGAGTAGCGGCGGGCAAATCCGTGCATCCCGCCTTTCTCTTTGCCGCCCTGCTCTGGCCGGTGCTGCTTGCCGAGCGGGATCGCCTAATGCAGGAAGACAAGCCCGAGGTAGTAGCCCTGCAGCAAGCGGCCAGTGCCGTGCTCGAAGAGAATCGGGGGCAAATCGCCATCCCCCGCCGCTTTACCCTGACGATACGGGAGATTTGGGATCTACAGGCGCGTTTTCATCGCCGCGGTGGGCGTCGGCCCTACGCCCTCCTCGCCCACGAACGTTTTCGCGCCGCCTTCGATTTTCTCGCCCTGCGCCGCGACGCCGGCGAAGATATCGCCTCCCTTGTGGAGTGGTGGCAACAGTTCCAGGATGCCGACAGTGACGGGCGCAAGCAGTTGATCGAGCAGGCCCGCCAAGAAGTGCAAGAGCCGGATCAACTGCCCCTGGGGCCGCTCCCCGTCAGCGACAAGCAGGTGGGCCGTCGGCGGCGTCGCCGACGGCGCTCGCCCAAGCGCCAGCAGGCTGGGGCCGACTAGCATCGTGACCTTCGATCGCCACCTTGCGGGCATCGAGGAGCGTATTGAGCATCTCTGGCCAGCGGCCCGACTGCAGCAACTCGGTCGCCTGGCAGAGGATGCCGGCGCCTCCCTCTACCTCGTTGGTGGCGTGCCCCGGGATCTCTTCCTCAACCGCTCCAGCAATGACTGGGATCTCACCCTTGTGGGTGACTTCGAGGGCTTCCTGCAGCGCTTGCTAGAACAGGGCTTTCGCGTCGAGAAGCGCTCCGCCTTTGCTACCGCGACTCTCCGGGATCCAGAAAATCTCCCTTGGGAATTGGCCCTCTGCCGAGCCGAGCGCTATCCCCGGCCCGGTGCCCTGCCCGAAATTTCTCCCGCCTCTGCCATCGACATCGATCTGCGGCGCCGGGATTTTCGCTGCAATGCCATGGCTCTCTCCCTCCGGCCAGAGGATTTTCTCCGGCTCGTCGACCCCTTCCATGGCCGCGACGACATCGAAGCCGGCATCCTCGAAATTCTGCATCCCGATTCCTTTCGCGATGACCCCACCCGCATCCTCCGCGGTCTGCGCTTTTCCCTACGCTTTGGCTTCCGCCTCGGGCCTCTCGCGCAAGCGCAGCGGCAAGGTCTGCTCGCCGCGGATGGCTTTGCCACCCTGAGCGGCACCCGTCTTTTTCGCGAACTCTGGCTCTTGCTCCAATTGCCCGATCTCACCGCGAGCGTCAGCGCCTTGCGTGCCTGGGGTTTGGCCGCCCTCCTTCCCGGCGCCCACTTGCCCACCGCATTCGTCGCCGCCAAATTGCGGCGGCTGGCGGCAGTAATGCAGCAATTCCGTCAGAATTTACCAGAGGAGCCTCCCGAGCAGCCTGCCGTCGCCCTGCTTCTGCTTAGCGCTCTGGGGACGGCGGCGGAACGCGCCACCCATTGGCAGCGCTGGCAGTGGCGGGGCGTGGCAGATTGGCAGCGCGCGCTCGATGCCCTGCCGGCCAAGCTGCCCCCGCAGTCCGATGCCGCGAGCCACGCCCGCTATTGGCAGGACTGGAGTGTGGCGGGTATTCTGTGCGCTCTTGCCCTGCAGGACGACCCCGAACTGCAGCGCTCTGCCTGGCAATACCTGCAGGTACAACGCTGGCAGAAGGCGCCGGTGGATGGGCGCGATCTGCAAGCCTGGGGAGTTACTCCGGGACCAGGCCTCGGGGCATTGCTGGCGCGTGTGCAGGATGCGACCTGGAACGGCGTGATTACGAACAAGGACGAGGCTTGGCGTTGGCTGAAAGAACAGAATCTGCTGCCGTGATCGCCTGGATAGGCATCGGCAGCAATCTTGCCGAGCCGCGCCTGCAGGTGGCACGCGCGCGCCTAGCCCTAGCGGAGCTACCCAACTCGCGCCTCGATTGGGTCTCCGACGACTATTGGTCGGAGCCAGTTGGTGGCGTTGTCCAAGACCCCTTCGTCAATGCCGTTGCCCGCCTCGAAACCCGTCTGCCGGCGGAGCAGCTTTTGCCGGCCCTGCATCAGATCGAGGCGAAGGCGGGACGACGGCGTGCCCATGAGCAGGTCTGGGGGCCGCGCATCCTCGATCTCGATCTCCTGCTCTACGGCGAACTGCAGAGTCAGGAGCCCCGTCTGCGCCTGCCCCATCCCGAGATTGCCCGCCGCGCCTTCGTCCTCCGCCCC
>JAWNZB010000067.1:0-11806 GCA_038447835.1 Candidatus Igneacidithiobacillus chanchocoensis
GGGCACGGTAGGTATTTTGTGCAAAAAGATTATCGCCAATGAGCACATAATGGTCGCTCCAGTCGGACTTTTTCTCGCCGAGCAGTAATCGCTGCATACGCCCATTAATGAGGGGTACGACCACGGCGGAAATAGAAGTAGCGAATACCGTAATACCCAGAATAATGATCGAGATGACGAAATAGCGGGCTTCAGGACTTTTTGGGACGATATCGCCGTAGCCAACGGTAGACATCGTCACTACGGCAAAATAGAGCGCCGTGCCCAGGTTATCGATCTTGGGCGAAAAACCGGCGCCAAGCACGTAGGCACCAAAGACGGCATAGCTGATCAATAGAATGATGGAGAGCGAGGCAAACAAGGTACCTGCCGCCACACTCGAGCGTGAAAAATGCCGGCGAAAGGCTAGCAAGGCCAGTAGAATCAAACCATTGAAGATCAGCATGGCAATGCTGAGCTGCTGCTGATGGCGCAGTAGCAGAGCAAGACTCACCGCCGAAATGATAAGGGTCAGGGCCCAAGACAGGCGCGAGCGAATCACCAAGCCAAAGGCCATGATCAGCAAAACCACCCCAACGACCAGGGAGGGAATCGCCCCCAACTCGGTAAAGGCGGGTAGTTCGGTCAGGGTGCTACTGGGAGTAATAACCGCCAACTGCGGAATCAGCGACTCCAGCGTCGGCAGGGCATGCAAAACGGAGATGGCACCCAAGGCAGCCACGGCAAGGGCCAGGGGGATCTGCGGAAACCAGCGATCCAGGCGCAGGACTGCTCGCATCTGCGATCCCCAGCGTCGCGCTCGTTGCCAGGGAGAAAAATGGAAAATTTCCGCAGGACGCATCATGAGCGGCTTTCTGCGCTAACCAAGGCCACTATCTCAGGAATGGTCGCTGGCATCATCACTGGTGAAGGTGCTTTTCATTGCCGTGACCATGGCAATAACCCACAACAGACTCAAAATAATGAATAAAGCATAAAACATAGGGGGCTCCTGTGCTGTTTTGCGGAATCGGAAAACATTTGAACCCTATCATACACCAAGGTTCCCGTGCGAATTCGCGGCACACCTAACCAAAGGCTGCCGCCGGGTTTACCACAATGTTCGTAAAGGTATGTAATTTCAGATGCGGGCGCAAATAGGAGAGGATAGCGGCCTTGGCAAGGGGTAAAGCCTGCCAGGCGTTGCCGCCACCATCTTCGACCACCGCCGCAACGGCAATACGTGGATGATGATAGGGCGCCCAGCCGATGAAGAGCGAGTCATCGTTATAGATCGTGCGACCGTGGCGGTAGCCGACGGGTACTTCCGCCGTCCCCGTCTTGCCGGCAACGCTAATACCGGGGTAAGCAACTGTCTTGCAGGTACCGGAGGTGACGCAGGCGCGCATTCCGGCGCGTACTGCATGCAAAGCGAAGGCGGGGATATGCAGTTGCCGAGCTGCGGGAAACTGTGGCACCGACATGTGTCCCGTATTGGGGTTATACAGACCGTTGACGAGATGCAGGTAGGGCATCCGGCCACCGTTGGCAATCGCGGCAACCGCCCGCACCAACTGCGTCGGGGTCACCAGCAAATAGCCCTGGCCGATGCCGAGAATCACCGTATCGCCGCTATACCAGGGCGCATGCAGGTGGCTGGCCTTCCAGGCCGGAGTGGGTACAAAACCCGGCGCACTGCCGGCGAGATCGATGGGGGCGGGTGTACCAAAGCCAAAGCGCCACAAGGTTTGGTCCTGGCGCCGTATGCCCATCTTCAGGGCGAGTTTGTAGAAAAACACATCCACCGACCAAGCCAGGGCCTTGCGCAGGCCGGTCTCGCCAAAACCGGCACGATACCAGTCCCAAAAAACATGCCCCCCCACCCGAATATAGCCGGGACAATAGGTATGAAAATGCGGCGGTAAAATCCCGTATTGCAGGGCATCGATGGAGTAAAAGGGCTTGATGGTCGAGCCCGGCGGGTACAGACCGGCAAGGGTGCGGTTGAGCAGAGGATGGTCAGGATTGCGCAGCAGCTCCTGCCAATGCTTGGCACTGATGCCATCAACAAACCAGTTGGGGTTGTAGCTGGGGCTGCTCACACTGGCCAACACGGCGCCGGTGTTGGGGTTGATGGCAATCAAGGCGCCGCGGTAGTGTTCCTTGTCCATGACGTGGGCCACTGCTTGCTGCACGCGCAGCCGAAGAGTGGTGCGTACCGCATCTCCCGCCCGCGGCGCGACCCGACGCAAGGGAGATACGGGATCGCCGAGGGCATTGACGCTGAGAATGTCGTAGCCAAAATGCCCGCGCAATTGCCGCTCCAGAGAATATTCCAGGCCATTGACGCCAATGCTATGGCGATACTGGTACTGGTGGGCGTCAAAGCCTTGCAGGTCGCGGGCGGTGACCGGACCAACATAACCCACGGTATTGGCAAAAAGACTGCCATAGGGATAGTAGCGCTGCCAGCGTACCGCCAGACGAATGCCGGGATAATCCTGTTCGCGCACGGCAAAGCGAGCCAACAAATCGGGCGTCAAATGGGATAACAAGACGCGTGGCAGGTAGGCGGGCTTATCGTCAATGCTGTGCAAAAGCTGCTGCAATTTTTTTTGCGGGATCGGAAAATCCTGCTGCAAACGGCGCAGGGTGCGGTGCAGGTCGTGGACCTGATCGGGGATGACTTCGAGCACATAATGAGCATGATTGGATGCCAGCACCTGCCCGTGATCGGCAAGAATCAGCCCCCGGGGCGGGGCAAGCGGCACAATGGCGGTATGGTTGGCCCGCGCCAAGTGACGAAAGCGGTGATACTGAAAAACCTGCAGCAGTACCACGCGCCCAATCAATACCAGCAGGAGAACCAGTAGGATGAGTGCGGCCCAGGCGAGGCGCTGGCGAAAGCGGCGGAATTCGACACCGTGATTGTTCATGTGCAGACATAGAGGCTATTGCGCGGCAAGAGTTCCCTTGCCTTCATCTTTCTTTACAGAGCGGATGGGAACTTCCGGTCGGTCCTTTCGTCATAGGCTTCGTGCAACAAAAAGGGGAACAATATGACCGCAAACAAACCGAAGTCCCGTACACTGGCGTTGGGCGTTGCTAGCGCCCTCCTCGTTCTTGCCGTTGGCGCGGTAGGAATTTCCTTTGCCGCCAACGAGGGGGATCTGCCTATCCCGAAACCGGTGCTCAACCCTCCCGGGGCAAAGATGGTGCAGATGCCGGATTTCAGTCCCATCGTCGAAAAATACGGCAACGCCATCGTCAAAATCGACGACTCCGACACTAAGGTCGTGGGCGGTGGACAGGGGCAAAATCCCTTTCCCAAAAACTCGCCCTTCTACCACTTCTTTCAGAATTTCCCCAATGCCCAGCCACCGCAAAAAGAAAAGGAAGAGGCCTTGGGATCGGGCTTCATCATCTCTTCCAATGGTTATATCGTGACTGCGGGGCACGTGGTGCGCGGGATGCATCACATCATCGTCACCCTTACCAATCATCATGCCTACCCCGCCAAGGTCGTGGGGCTCTCGGTGCGCTATGATACGGCGCTGCTGAAAATCGATGCCCATAACTTGCCGACGGTGCAGCTTGGCAACGCCAAGGATCTCAAAGTTGGCCAATGGCTCCTCGCTATCGGCATGCCCTTTGGATTCTACAATACGGTTACCCAGGGGGTGGTTAGCGCCCTCGATCGCTCTTTGCCGCACGACGACGAATACATCCCCTTCATCCAGAGCGATGTACCGATCAACCCCGGCAACTCCGGCGGGCCGATTTTTAACATGTCGGGGCAGGTGGTTGGCATCAATGATCAGATCTATACCAACGACGGCGGCTACATGGGCCTGTCCTTCAGCATTCCCATCAATACCGCCATGCGCGCTGTCGATGCCTTCCTTGCCCACAAAAAACTGCGCTTTGGCTGGCTCGGCGTTGACGTGCAGGATGTGACCCCGGCTATGGCCGAGGCCCTGCACCTAAAGGAGCCCGTTGGTGCTCTAGTGGCCAATGTCGAACCCGACGAGGCCGCTGCCAAGTCCGGTCTGAAAACCGGCGATGTCATCGTCACCTACAATCACCAACCGGTATACAGCGTTGGGCAGCTACCGCCGATGGTGGGTGACACCCTGCCCGGAACCGTGGTGCCGGTGGGGATTCTGCGCGACGGCAAGCCGGAAACCCTGCAGGTTACCGTTGGCGTGATGCCGGAAAAGATGCGTCATGCCGAAATGCGCAAAACTGCCGACATTCGCCGCTTGGGGCTACGTGTGTCGACCCTCAATGATTCGGAAAAGAAGGCTTTGGGGATCCATCACGGGGTCTTCATCGAGAGCGTCTACCCGGGGCCCGCTGCGGAAATCGGCTTACACGAGGGCATGGCGATCCAGGAAATTGCCCAGCAACGCGTCGATAGCCCCGAGCAGCTGGAGCGTATCGTCAAGGGGCTGCCCGCCAATCAGCCGATCTCGCTCCTCGTGCGGCAGGGTAAGAACAGCCTCTTTGTGGTCATCCACCTGCCCAAACACTGAGGATCGCAGCACATGAAAGCTCTCTTGCGGCGCCCGCGGGCGCCCTTTCTGGCGTTTGCGCTGCTGCTTGGCAGTGGCAACAGCCTGGCTGCCGATCTGCAAGCGCCAGCACCAAGCATTACGGACTGCACAAGCTACGTGTTGATGGATTTTCGTACCGGGGCAATCCTTGCCGAGAAGCAACCCAATCTGCAGCTTCCCCCCGCTAGTCTCACCAAGCTGATGACCGCCTATCTGACCTACAAAGCCTTGGCGGAGGGCCGCTTGCACTGGCAGCAACAAATCCCAGTCAGCAATGTCGCCTGGCACACCGGCGGTTCGAGCATGTTCATTCAGCCCAACCTGCCGGTAACCATCGACCAGCTACTGCATGGGCTGATCATCGACTCCGGTAACGATGCTGCTGTTGCCCTGGCGCAGGCGGTGGCCGGAACGCGGGCCAGTTTTGTGGCCCAGATGAACACCGAGGCACAAAAAATGGGCCTGAACGGCGCGCACTACACCGACGTCGATGGCTTGCCGGATCCGGGATTACATCTTTCGGCACTGAACATTGCCACACTCTCTCGCGACCTGATCCAGCGTTACCCCCAGGTCATCGACATCTCCAAAATCCAATTTTATCGCTACAACCACATCACCCAGCGCAGTTGGAATCCGGCCCTCTTTGGGCACCCGAGCATCGACGGGTTGAAAACCGGTCACACCAACGCCGCTGGCCACTGCATGGACACCACCGCCCTGCGCGATGGCCGTCGCCTCATTGCCGTAGTGATGGGGGCGCCAAACTGGCCCGCGGGCGTCGATGATGTCGTCACCCTGCTCAACTATGGGTATGCCTTCACCCGCGATGTGGAGGCTGTGCCGCAGGGTGCCCTGATTGGTGTTTATCGCGATCCTCGACTAGACCCGCAAAAGTTTACGGTCAAGGCCGCCCACAGTGTCTGGGTTACCGTCCCCACCGGGGAACAGGGGCAATTACAGCGCTCAGTCAGCTATCGGCAATTGGGCGACCATGGGGTAGCGGCAGGCGCCGTCGTTGGTACCCTGCGCATCACTCTGCACGGCAAAGTGCTGGGCGAAACCCCCCTTCTCGCCAGCCAAGCCAGCAAGCCCGCCGGCACCCTCGGTACCTGGTGGCACGAGGCCAAAGATGCGCTCTGAAACCCCAGGCTCGTTTTCGCCCCATTCTTTGACGACCGGCTGGCGGAAGGATCGGACTACCACGGCGCACTGCGCAGAAGCGCTTGACGGCGCTGGGCTTTCTGCCTATCCTTTCGGCCTTTTCCGGCGGCGCCAGCCGGTTGCTCGTTTGCGGAGGTCAAGATGTACGCGGTAGTGGAAAACGGTGGTAAACAATATCGGGTGGCGGTGGGCGACAAACTGCGCCTGGAGAAGATCGAAGCCGAGACGGGAAGCGAGCTGGTTCTCGACCGCGTGCTCATGCTTGGCGAAGGAGACTCGGTGCAGGTAGGGCAGCCCCTCGTTGCCGGCGCTACGGTCAAGGCCACTATCCTCGAGCAAGGGCGCGCCGACAAGATCCATATCTTCAAGATGCGCCGCCGCAAGCATTTCCGTAAGCGGCAGGGCCATCGCCAGTACTTCACCGAAGTACGCATCACCAGCATCTACGCCTAACAGGGGAGCAATCCAGCATGGCACACAAGAAAGCAGGCGGTTCTTCGCGCAACGGTCGTGATTCCGAGTCCAAGCGACTGGGGGTCAAGCGCTACGGCGGCCAGGCGGTCATCGCCGGCAATATCATCATTCGCCAGCGCGGCACCCAGTATCATCCCGGTGCCAACGTGGGCATCGGCAAGGACCATACCCTCTTCGCCTTGAGCGATGGTGTGGTACAGTTTGATCGCAAGGGCCCGCGGCAGGTCCGCACCGTCAGCGTCATCAACGGCTGAATTCAGCCATCGGGAAGACCCCGCCCCGGTACCGCGGGGCGGGGTTTTTTCATGCAATTTCTCGACGAAGTTCATATCACCGCCGGGGCCGGCAACGGCGGCCATGGCTCGGTTAGTTTTCGCCGGGAAAAATTCATCCCCTTCGGCGGTCCCGATGGCGGCGATGGTGGGCGCGGCGGCGACGTCTATCTCGTCGCTCAGGAAAATCTCAACACCCTAATCGACTTCCGTTTTCAGCGCCGCTATCGGGCAGAAAATGGCCATGGCGGGGCGGGCCGGCAGATGACGGGGCGAGCTGGCAAGGATCTCGAAATTCCGGTTCCAATTGGTACCCTGGTGTATGACGAAGACACCCGCGAACTCTTGGGCGATCTACGTGAGGGCGGACAGCGACTCCTGGTGGCCAAGGGCGGGCGCGGCGGCCACGGTAACCTTTGGTACAAGACCAGCGTCAATCGCGCCCCGCGTCAGTTCGAGAAGGGCGGGATTGGCGAAGAGCGCAGTCTGCGCCTCGAGCTGCGTCTGCTTGCCGATGTGGGCCTTCTGGGACTACCCAACGCCGGCAAAAGCACCTTGCTTCGTGCCATCAGTGCGGCCAAACCCAAGGTTGCCGATTATCCCTTCACGACTCTACACCCACAGCTCGGGGTGGTGCGGGTAGGCAAGCACGAGTCCTTCGTCCTCGCCGACATCCCTGGCCTGATTCCCGGCGCTGCCGAGGGTGCCGGCCTGGGCATTCGCTTTCTACGCCATCTGCGCCGCACTCGCCTGCTCCTGCATTTGGTCGATATCGCCCCGGTCGACGAGTCGCAGCCTGCTCACAATGTCACCGAGTTGGCGGCAGAATTGGAAGCATACAGCGCCGAGCTCGCCAGTCGGCCGCGTTGGCTGGTCGGCAACAAGGCCGATCTTTTCCGTCCCGAAGAAGCGCAAGCGCAATTTCAGGCCCTGATCGACGCCTTGGATTGGCAAGGTCCCGCTTTTCTGGTTTCGGCAGCCACCGGCAGCGGCTGCAAGGAACTCGCCCAAGCGGTCTGGCGCGCCTTACCCGAGTTGCCGCCCGCACCGGAGCCGCGCAGCGAAATCGACTGGGAAGGCGAGGAAGCCGACAGCGAGGATTGGGGCGACGAGACCTGGGACGACGCCGATTGGGAGGAAGAGGACGACGAGGAATGAAACGCCGCGATCTGAACGAAAGCCAACGCTGGGTGGTAAAGATTGGCAGCAGCCTACTCACCAACGATGGCAAAGGCCTCAACCTGCCCGCCATTGCCGCTTGGGTGCAACAGCTCATCAAGCTGCGGCAAAAGGGCCTGGAATTGATCCTGGTGAGCTCCGGCGCCGTAGCGGCGGGAATGGAACGCCTCGGCTGGCAAACGCGACCGCGCGCCCTCGCGGAGCTGCAAGCGGCGGCCAGCATCGGACAGGCGGCCCTCATCCAGGTCTATCAGGGTTATCTACAGGCCGGGGGGATGATTGGCGCCCAGGTCTTGCTTACCCACGAAGATCTCCGTGACCGCCAGCGCTATCTGAGCGCCCGCGAGACCCTGCGTACCCTTATGGAAATGGGTGCTTTACCGATCATCAACGAGAATGACGCCGTTGCCAACGCCGAGTTGCGCTTTGGCGATAACGACACCCTGGCGGCCATGGTCAGCAACCTCCTCGAGGCCGATGTACTGGTCATCCTTACCGACCAGGCCGGTCTGTACGAGACCGATCCGCGGCAAAATCCGCACGCCCGCCTCCTTGCCGAAGTCCAAGCAGGAGATCCGGAGCTACTTGCCATGGCTGGGGGTAGCGGCAGCCGTGTCGGTACCGGCGGCATGCGCAGCAAGGTCTTGGCCGCCACGCGGGCGGCCCGCTCCGGCACCAAGACCATCGTTGCCAGCGGCCACGAAGACGATGTGCTGCTGCGCCTTTTTGCCGGCGAGCCTCTCGGTACCTGCTTTCATCCGCAGCTACCCAAGCTGGCGGCGCGCAAGCGCTGGCTCTTGGGGCAGCTACCGCCCGCGGGGTCTTTGCATCTCGACGCCGGCGCTGCCCGGGTGCTGCGCGAAAAAGGCTCGAGCCTGCTGCCCGTAGGGGTGACGGCGCTCAGCGGCACTTTTCAGCGCGGCGACTTGGTGTCTTGCCTCGACCCGGAGGGAGTGGAGATTGCCCGCGGTCTGATCAACTTTGCGAGCAGTGAGGTGCTACCGCGGCTGGGCAAGAATAGTCAGGAAATTGCTCGACTTTTTGGCGAACAGGAGGCAGTCGAGCTGATCCACCGCGACAATCTCGCTCTCCTGCCCTAGGGGCAGAACTCAGACATGCCCCTCGCCGGCAAGTACACAGCGATGCTCGGAATCGCCCTGCTCTACCTGCAGGGTGCTGTGGTGGATACCAAAGTGCTCCGCCAACTCCGCCGCTAGGTAGTGGAGGAAGTTATCACCGGGAACGCCAGCCGGCATCATCAGATGAGCGGTGAGGGCATTTTCGGTAGTACTCATCGCCCAAATATGGAGGTCGTGCACCCCCTGCACCCCGGTCTGCGCAAGTAAGAAATCCCGCACCGCCGTTGTCTCAATCCCCGGCGGGACGGCATCCAGGGCCAGACCCATCGACTCCCGCAGCACATCCCAGGTGAACCAGACGATGAAAATACTGACCACAATACTGGTGAGCGGGTCGAGCCAGGCCCAATGGGTAAAGAGGATGACGACACCGGTAGCCACCACGCCCAGGGAAAGCGCCGCATCTCCGGCCATGTGCAAAAACGCCGCGCGGAGGTTGAGATCGTGCTTGCGTCCGGCCAGGAAGAGTGCCGCCGTTGCTGTATTGATCAGCACACCCAGGGCGGCGACGATGATGACATCCCAGGCGGCCACCGGAGCGGGGGCAAAAAGGCGCAACACCGCCTCCCAGACGATCGCCCCGGTCACCAGTAATAAAAATATGGCATTCCCGAGGGCAGAAAGGATCGAGGCGCTGCGCAAACCATAGGTGAAACGCGCCGTAGGCGCACGCTGGGCGAGATGGCTGCCGCCCCAGGCCAGAAATAAACCCAGAACATCGCCAAAATTGTGGCCGGCATCAGCCAAAAGAGCCAGGGAGTTGCCGAGCACACCGAAGACCGCTTCAACCAGCACAAAGGCAAAATTGATGGTGATTCCTAAGACAAAGATGCGCCCATAGCGCGCTGGCGCGTGGACATGGCCATGGCCGTGATGGTGATGTGCTTCCAAGGAGAGGTCAGCTACCTTGACCCTCGAGAGAGCAAACACCGCTCTCCTGCATACCCTTGCAGGTGCCATAGAGGGAAAGGCTATGATCGGTCACGTGAAAACCACGTTCGGTGGCAATTTTCAGCTGGCGATTCTCCAGCTCTTGGTCGAAGAATTCGAGTACCTTGCCGCAGGCCGTGCAAACCATGTGGTCGTGATGCCCAGATTCGTTGAGCTCGAAAACGGCGCGGTCGCCTTCAAAGTGATGCCGACGCACCAGCCCCGCCACCTCAAACTGGGTCATGACCCGGTACACCGTCGCCAAACCTACTTCCTCACCGGCATCGAGAAGCTGTCGGTAGACCTCTTCTGCGGTAAGGTGACGGGTATCACTCGCCTCAAGGATCTGCAGGATACGCAGTCGCGGCAAAGTGGCCTTGAGACCGGCGCGTTTCAGTTCTTCACTATTCATGCTATCCAATGGCAAGTGGCGCTCTCTTTTAGTAGCATAGTGGCACCGTACGCCCAAGACAAGGACCCATGCGCACTTTCTCTTTTCTTGCCAGTTCCGTATTCCTCTGCCTCGGCCTTGGCGCCTGCAGTATCTATCGCGTCGACGTTCAGCAGGGCAACGTCATCAGCCAGAAAGAGCTGGACCAAGTCCACAAGGGAATGGACCAAGCCGAAGTGAGCGCTATTCTTGGCGCGCCCTTGCTCGACGATCCTTGGCAGAAGGACGAATGGGTGTATAGCTACAGCAACAAGCCCGCCTACAGTGGCACTACCGTCCGCAACATCATTTTACATTTCAGCCACGACGGTACCCTGCAGAGCATCAGCGGCGACGTGCAGGCCCTGCCCAAGGGCTGAGCCTCAGTTTTTCGCCAGGCGTGCAGCGCCGTAGACTTGGCGTGCGCGTTGGGCAAAGCGCTGCACCATGGTTTCTGCGGCCTGCTTGAAGATAGGCTCGAGAAAGGCGCCAACCAAGCGGCTGGCAAACTCAAAGCGCATATCGAGAGTAACCCGGGTGCCGCCTTCTACCGGCTCCAACTGCCAGAGCCCCTCCAAAAAACGGAATGGTCCATCGACCAATCGCACCTCGGCCAATTTTGGGCGCTGATAGCGGTTGCGAGTAGAAAAGGCTTTACCAAAGGCATTGTGGGCGATGCGGATTTCGGCCACCACCTCATCGCCATGGTCTTGCAGGATGCGGGTAGCGCCGCACCAGGGCAAAAATTGCGGATAACTGCGAATATCTTCTACCAAGGCAAAAATCTCTTCGGCGCTGAAGGGAATCACCGCCGTCTTGCGGATATGGTGCATTGCACTCCTCGAATCAGTAACGTCGCGAGCCCAACGCCCGCGCCTGAATGCGACGATCGATCTGCGCTAGCAACCACTCCAAGGGACGCCGCCACCAGGATCGACGGTGCCAGTGCACAAGGGAGATTTCCCGCGAGCGGGAAAATTCGCGCCGAAACAGCGTATGCAGCGTGAGCAGGGGCCCCCGCCCACGCAGTTCGAGATTCAGCTCGCGGTTAAACCAGAGGCTGAGAAAATCGAGATTGGCTGAGCCAACACTCCCCCACAATCCATCCACCAGCACATACTTGGCATGCAAAAAGGTTTCTTGGTACTCGTACACACGCACGCCATGTCGCAATAGTTTTTGATAATACGCCTGTATACCCAGACGCAAAAGGGGATGATCGGTTACCCGTCCGGCAAGCAGGATGCGCACATCGACACCGCGTCGCACCGCGGCATAGAGGGCAGAGAGAATGACAGGATCGGGTTTGAAGTAGGGGGTCGCAATCCATAGACTCACCCGCGCCGCACGAAAGGCGGCCAGGTAGCGGCGACGGATACTGTAGCGCTCGGGCGGGGTGGCAGCGAGGAGACGCAGGAAGGTGTCTGACGCAAAACTTCGCGCGCCAGCGGCAGTGCGGCGAAGTTCTTGACGCGCTAGTGGCAGGTTGCGCAAAAACAGACGACGCACTAGGGGAACGATCGGACCGCGACAAGCGAAAAGCAACTCGCGGTAGGGCACTCGCCCAGGATCGCCGCGTAGCCATGCATCGGCAATGGCAAAGCCGCCTACCGCCAACCAGTCGCCATCAATCAATACGATACGGCGATGACTACGGCGCAGGCGTTTTTCCCAACCTCGCCA
>JAWNZB010000068.1:0-11717 GCA_038447835.1 Candidatus Igneacidithiobacillus chanchocoensis
CCGACTTCCAGGAATACCTGAAGCAGGTCGAGGCAGGGAATGTGGAATACCTCTACAACCCCGAACTCGCAACCAATCAGCAAATCAATATGAACACCGCCCACGGCTAAACCGGCCCAAAACCTCCAAGCCCCGCTTTAGCGGGGCTTTTTTTTGGACTGCCGGATCCGCGCTTATATCATCAAATAACGTTTTGTATTCCTTAATAAACAGTAAATATTTTTTGTATTATATTTATTACAGAACCTCTAGCGCCACTTTATTTTTCCAGGTTTTTCCTCAGGACCTATTGAAAATACAAAATCATTCCGGCAAGATTATCTCGACCAAATTATATATTAGGGATTTATTTCATAAAAACATCCCTGTGCGGCGCTGGAGCGGCAAAAGCCCATACATCGTGTGTGACAAACCTCAAAGGAGGATTCTATGGACTACATGCACTGGACAAGCCTGCTGGGCAATGCAGGATACTACGTACCACGAATCATCGGCGCTATTGCCATCCTCATCATCGGCTGGCTGGTAGCGGTCATCTTTCGCGGAACGGCGCGACTCATTCTGCAAAAGCTGCATTTTTCTGAAAAACTAAAGAATCACGCGCATATTTCCTTCGATCTTGCCGGACTGATCACCGGCGCGATCTACTGGATCGTCATCTTGTTCGCCCTTATCGCGGCGTTCAATCTGCTCAATCTCCATATCGTTGCCGATCCCTTGCGGGCCTTGGCTGCCGAGATCATGGTCTATCTACCGCGACTCTTCCTTGCCGCCATACTGGGCGTGGTTGCCTGGGTGCTGGGCTCCGTCGCTCGCAACGTGGTAACTGGCGCAGTACGCACCAGCAAAATTGAAGCTAAACTCGGGGCTGGTACCGCCGATACGGGGCTGTCGAAGTCGATTGGCGACATCGCCTTCTGGCTCATCATTTTATTATTCCTCCCCGCCATTGTCGGCACCTTGCAGGTACACGGACTCCTCACGCCGTTTACCGATATGATTCGCAAAATTCTGACCTTCCTGCCCAACGTCATAGCCGCGGCATTTTTGGGTGGCATTGGCTACTTGGTTGCCAAAATCCTGAGTAAGCTGGTGACGAGCATTCTTGGCGCCACCCGCGTCGATACGCTGCTGCAGAGCGCCAGCGGTACGAGCGAGCTCAAGATCTCCCAGCTCGCTGGCACCTTGGTCTTCGTTTTTGTCTTCATCCCTACCTTGATTGCGGCCATTCAGGCCTTACAAATAGAAGTCGTAGCACGGCCGGCAGAGCATATGCTGCAACTCTTCCTCACCGCCGTTCCCAACATCGTTGCTGCGGCCTTGATCATCATTATCGCCTGGTTTATCGGTCGCTTTGTGGCCAATATGCTCACCCAACTCCTTAGCCAACTGGGCTTCAATCGGTTTCCAGAGTACCTTGGTTTGAAAGCGCAAAATGACGGCTCATCGCTCGTAAACGGCAAAAAGAGCCCTTCGGCGGTCGTTGGGCAAATCGCCCTCTGGTTCATTATGGCCTTTGCGTTCGTGGCAGCATCGCGGCGCCTGGGCTTTGATGGGGTAACGGATCTGTTCCATCAACTGATCGTGTTCTCGGCGCAGGTGCTCTTTGGCCTGGTGATTCTGGCGGTGGGTCAGTGGCTGTCGAGTCTGGCCGCCAAGCTGATCCTCCAGCTTTCCGGCGATAACAGCGTTGCCCTCGCGCGCATCGCGCGCATCGCCATACTGGGCTTGGTGATGGCAATGGGCCTGCGTGCCATGGGCTTCGCCAACTCCATTGTCGACTTGGCTTTTGGTCTTGTCCTTGGCTCCGTGGCCGTGGCTGTAGCCCTCGCCTTCGGACTGGGTGGACGCGAGGCCGCAGGAAAAATTGCCGAGCACTGGACCAATGGATACTTGGCGAGCAAGAAAGACAAGTCCCAACACCCGAGCGACTAAACTCGATCGGTACGCAATAGAAAGCCCCGCCATTCTCATCCGAATGGCGGGGCTCTTCTTTTTGCCTAGCTGCTACTTATGGGTCACGACTGGGGCGCAGATACCCAAACTTGCTTAGGCAGAGCGTAGGGGAAGCCACCCTGCAGCATGGTTTCGCGAATGATCCGGTTAGTATTCCAGTAGACCTGCCAGTAATGTGCATTGTTGCAGAAGGGGAAAACGGCAAGCTTTGGTCCAATTTCGGTAAATTCCAAAATCTCGATAACCGGAGCTGGATCCTGCAACACATTGGGAATTTTTGCGAGATTGGCCTGCAGCAGCGATATCGCATGCTGGTGATCGACATCACTCGCAAGCTGGCAATAACAGTCGACGCGGCGGTAGGGGTTGGTCGAGTAATTTTCGATCGTCCCAGAGAGCACCTTATTGTTTCCGTGATAGATACGGTCATTGTTGAGGGTATTGATGGCCGTAAAGAACAACCCGATTTCTTCAACGGTACCCATGGTATCCTGAATCTGGACAAAATCGCCGACGCGGTACGGACGAAGGACGATCAGGAAAATTCCCGCTGCAAAATTTGCCAGGAGACCACTCCAGGCCAGGCCGATCGCTGCGGTGCTGCCAAGCGCAATTGCTGCGAACGTTGTGGTTTGAATGCCGAAATACCCTAGAATTGCTACTACCAAGGCAATGGTTAAGATGATTCCTAGCGCGCTCGCCGTGTATTTGGCGACAGTTGCATCGACATGCCGATTCAGCAACGCCTTGCGCACCATGCCATCGACGAAGCGAATCAACCAACGGCCGATGATCCAAAGAATGATAGCGCCCAAAATACGCAGAGCGATGTGCGTTGCATAGGGAAGTAGGATATCCCAGTAATGTTGGAGGTTCATGTTTCTTTTTCCTTGTTGCCAGTGGTTTCCGACTTTCTTTTAGACAAAAATACTCGCTAAGTCAAACAGATATGGCAGGAAATGCTGTATTACTTATGTTACACAGAGGCCCTATTCTGCAAACATACGCCCACTTTTCTCCCGACGAAGCCGCGGTAACATGGCAGGCGAAATCGAAAATTCGTTACGATCTTCTATCTACCCATGCAAAGCTTGAATGGCGGAGCAATGTGCTGGGGGCTCCCTCTGTAGACCCATTTTCGGGTATGCTGGGCGCCGAGCCTTCAGGCGACCTTTTCATCGGCTAATACAGGAGGAGTACCCATGGATTCGCAAGCCCTCAATGCACGCTGTGTCGAACTGTTTCAAAACCCCAATGTCCGCTTGCGCATGTGGAATGCCCGCATGTTCTGGAAGGTGGGTGACCAGTTCAACGTGCCCAGCGACAAGTTGACCGATCCCAAAGTGGATCTTTGCGAGCTGGAGGTTATGCTCGCTTCCGCCGCGCTGACCGAGTCGCAGTGCGCCGCCGAGCTCGATAAGAAGGAGCCCGGCCGCGCCGCTTTCATTCAGCGTCAGGTCCGCGAGGGGATGCGCCCCCTACTCCGCTCCAACCACTGAGAGATCAGCGCCAGCGGGGCAGCAGCCCCGCTACTGCAGCAACGCCATCACCGCCCGCACGCAAATCAGATCATTTTCGGTAACTCCACCAACGGCATGGGTGCCGTAGCGTACCGTGCAGTGGTTGTACGACACCTGCAAATCAGGGTGGTGATCCTCGCGGTGGGCAATCCACGCCAAGGCATTCACAAAGGCCATGGTTTCGTAAAAGTTGCGAAACTGAAAGCGCCTCTCCAAAGCATTTTCCCGCCACTCCCAGCCGGCTAAGTCGGCCAACGCGGCGTCGATTTCCGCGGCAGACAAACACGACACTCCACCCTCGCAGGCGCGACAAGTTCCGGGACGTAAATCGCTGGGCATACCGTGACTCCTCAAAAAACTGATAGCATACGGACAAGTGTAGTGCCTTGAGGTGCATTGTGGCGAAAAAATCTCCTGCCCCCTTAGCGACTCCCGACGGCAGCCAGCAGATTCTGCTGCATTCCTGTTGCGCGCCCTGCGCGGGCCCAATCATGGCCGACATCCAGGCCGCTGGCATCGCCCTTACCATCCTATTCTACAATCCCAACATTCATCCCCAGGCAGAATATGAGCTGCGCAAGGAGGAAAATATTCGCTATGCCAAGGAATTGGGCCTGCCCTTCATCGACCTCGACTACGATAAGGACGAGTGGTTTACCCGCGTTCGTGGCCTCGAGTGGGAACCGGAGCGCGGCGAGCGCTGTACCGCCTGCTTCGATATGCGCTTCGAGCGCTCCGCACTCTATGCCGTTGAGCATGGTTTTACGGTGTTTACCAGCACCCTCGGTATCTCGCGCTGGAAAGACATGGCGCAGATCAATGCCTGCGGCCACCGCGCCGCAAGCCGCTACCCAGAACAACTACAGTATTGGGACTACAACTGGCGCAAGGGCGGCGGTAGCCAGCGCATGATCGAAATCGCCAAGGAAGAGCAATTCTATCAGCAGGAATACTGCGGCTGCGTCTACTCGTTGCGCGACACCAATCTCCACCGCGTCGCCCAGGGTAGGGAAAAAGTTGTACGCGGGGTAAAGTTTTACGGCCGCGACGAGGAAGCCAAGGGCATCCAGAGCTGATACCGGTCGCCCGGCCCGAGGAGCTCGAGCAGCGGATAGCGCGTAGCTATGCCCTGTTTTTTGCACCACGAAGACAAAGCACCGTAGCCCTTCCAGCTGGCAATGGCCTGATTGGCCTGCAAATCGACGGCAGCCACATACTGGGCCGGCCAATGGCCAAGGCGCCAAGAGCTGGGAATATCGCTGGGCACCGCATTGACCAAGACGCCAATGCGCGCCTGCACCCGGTTGTCCTTACCCTGCATGTTTTGCTCCTGCTCGATCAAAGTCAGAGTGGATCCCTGCCGCCAAGCTGCCGGCAGTTGCTTGATCCAGTCTTCGCGCTGACGGTCCAGACGCGCATAGCTGCCGTCATAGTCGCGATACACATATTGCAGGGGCGGGCTGGTCATGGCGCGCACCGAGGCTTGGGCAAACACGCCAAGCCACCAGAGGGTAAAGAGCAGCATAGCCACAAATACCAAGAGCGGGCCGCCCCAACCACGGCGCCAGTTGCGCGGCGGGCGCGTCCTTGCTTCCCAATTCATACCGCTACCTCCTGCCACAGACGCTGCCAATCGAAATACGGGCCCGGATCCCATTTACGCCCCGGCGCAATATCGGAATGGCCCACAATGGCGCGCCGATCGAGGCCCGGGAAATAGGACCAAAGTGCCGGAATCAGCTGCCCAAGGGCCTGATATTGCGCATTGGCAAAGGGCTGGGTAGCGCTACCCTCGATTTCGATACCCACACTGAAGTCATTGCAGCGTTCTCGCCCCTGCCACTGCGAGACCCCGGCATGCCAAGCGCGCCGATCGACGGGCACATGCTGCCAGATTTTGCCATCACGCTCGATGAAGAAGTGTGCCGAAACCCGCAGGGTACGTAGCTGCTCGTAGTAGGGGTGGCGATCGAAATCGAGGCTGCCCTGAAAAAAGCGCTGCACTTCGCCGGAACCAAAGTCCTCTGGAGGAAGGCTGATGGCATGGAGCACGAGGAGATCTACGCTGCAATCTGCCGGGCGATCATCGCAGTGGGGAGATAGCGCGCGCTGGGCTTGCCGCAACCAAGGTCCCTCCCAAGACGCCATCAAGGCGCTTCCTCCGGGGGCAAATCTGCCTGCGCTGCAAGCCAGGGATCGAAGGCCGACAGCCGTGCCTCCACCTGCATGGGCCGTTGGTAGCGACCATCGCGAAAAACGAAGAGCGCGGGTAGATGGTAGACATCGAATTCTTGGGCAAGACCCATCTCGATGCCGGCATCGGCTTCCCAAACCTGCAGATCGTTGCGACGCTGCTCCCACTCGCTGAGCAGGCGACGCCAGATTTTGCAACTATGGCAGCCTGCCGAACTGAAAAAGAGAATGATCCATCCCTTTTGCCCCGCCATGCGTTGCCAAAACCCGAGTTCGGAGACCCGCTCCATCGTCAGCAGCCGATGCGCGGACAGCCGTTGCCGCCCCATGTATGCATGGGCGAAAGTATAGCATGGCCGGTGCTCAACGCTGCAGTTCCCGCTCCAACGCGCGGCGGTTGGGTAGATGCGCATCGAGCAAGGCATAAAAGCGCTGATTGTGATGGCGCTCGTGCAAATGCGCGCATTCATGGGCCACCACATAATCGATGCAGTCTAGGGGTTTTTCCACCAAGGCCACGCGAAACCAGAGCCGACGGGCGACGGTATTACAGCTGCCCCAACGGGTGCGCATGCGACGAATGCCCCAGGCGGCAACTTCGACGCCTAAAGTTTCTTCCCAACGCGCGATCATTGCCGGCAAAAGGCGCTCCAACTCCCGCCGCTGCCAGGCCTCGAGGAGCAGTTGCTGCGCCTCGCGGCTGGTGTCGCCGGGGCAGTAAAGGTTCAGAAGATTACCGTCCCGTTCCACTCGCGCCTTGCCCTCGTGCGGGTGAAGCTGGAGCTGCAGGGCCTCACCCAGGTGCAAAAAACTGGCGGCATCGCGCGCACGCGCCTGAAGACGGCTGCGTTGCTCGTGAATCCAGGGGAGCTTCTCGACAATAAAGCGGCGCAGCAAAAATTCCGGGAAGTACCAGGGGCAGGCAAGCCAGACCTCACCGTCGGCATCGAGCTGCATGCGCAGGCTCTTGCGCTGTTGGCGGCGGTAGTGACAACGAAGCCCAGCCACCTCTAGCGACTGGGCTTCTGCGTATTGCTTCTTGGGCATAACGCCGCGCCTGCCTTACAACTGCGGATGCTCGCTGCTCGGCGCCTGCAAGCGATTCAGGGCCGATACATAGGCCTTGGCACTGGCCACGACGATATCCGTATCGGCTCCTTGCCCGTTCACGATGCGACCATCGCGGGACTGCAGCCGCACCGTGACCTCGCCTTGAGCATCCGTACCCGTGGTGATGGCGTTCACCGAATAGAGCAGGAGTTGCGCACCACTGCCCACCATCTCTTCGATGGCCTGAAAGGCCGCATCGACCGGACCACCGCGGGTAACCGTTGCGGTCTTGGGGACACCATCCACCCAGAGTTCTACTTTGGCTTCGGGATGCGTTCCCATTTCCGAGCAGACCCGCAGATACCCTAGCCGGTACCGATCGCGGCTGTCTTGCTGGGCGTCTTCGTTGACCAAGGCTTGCAGGTCTTCATCGAAAATTTCCGCCTTGCGGTCTGCCAAATCCTTAAAGCGGGCAAAAACTTGGTTCAAGGCCTCGCCGTCGAGCTTGATGCCCAAGTTTTCCAGCCGCGCCCGCACCGCTGCTCGCCCCGAGAGTTTCCCTAGGGTCATGCGGTTGGCTTCCCAACCCACATCCTCGGCGCGCATGATTTCATAGGTTTCGCGCTGCTTGAGAACGCCATCCTGGTGGATGCCGGACTCGTGCGCAAAGGCATTGGCGCCAACAATGGCCTTGTTGGGCTGCACCGGGAAGCCGGTGATGGTAGATACCAGTTTGCTGGTGGCAACAATCTGACGGGTATCGATGCGCGTGTCGCAGGCAAAAACATCGCCGCGGGTGCGCACGGCCATGACGATCTCCTCGAGGGCAGCGTTGCCCGCTCGCTCACCAAGTCCGTTGATAGTGCATTCCACCTGCCGTGCCCCGTTGGCCACCGCCGCCAAGGAATTAGCCACGGCCAAACCAAGATCGTTGTGGCAGTGGACGGAAAACACCGCCTGATCGCTGTTGGGGATGCGCTCGCGCAAGGTCGCAATGAGCCGGCCAAAGCGATCCGGCAGGTTGTAGCCCACGGTGTCGGGAATGTTGATGGTGCGGGCACCGGCGGCAATGGCAGCCTCGATCACCCGGCAGAGGAAGTCCTCTTCCGAACGGCCGGCATCCTCCGGGGAAAATTCGACATCGTCACAGAGACTGCGCGCGAGCTTTACCGCCGCTACCGCCCGCTCCAGGACTTCGTCGGGGCGCATACGCAACTTGGCCTGCATATGGATGGGGCTGGTGGCAATGAAGGTGTGAATACGCCCTGCCGCCGCGGGTGCCAAGGCCTCACCAGCGCGGAGGATATCCTCTTCGCGAGCCCGCGCCAAACTGCAAATGCGGCTTTCGCGGATGTTTTCGGCAATGGCGCGCACCGAGGCAAAGTCCCCTGGGCTCGCCGCCGGAAAACCGGCCTCGATGACATCTACCTGCAGCCGCTCCAGGGCCTTGGCAATGCGCAATTTTTCTTCTTGGGTCATGGCGGCGCCAGGCGACTGCTCGCCATCGCGCAAGGTGGTATCGAAGATGATCAACTGTTCTTTCGGCTGCATGACAAATCCTTCCTGAATCGGAATCTCTGAAATCTTAGGAAATTGGACGAGACCGCGGCGGGTCGAGAGAGATTCTTAGCCCCAGCGGGGCAGCAGCAGCCGGCCTTCGCTGAGAGCGAAAGCAAGAAAAAGAGGCTGCATTGAGAATGCGTTCATGGAACGAAATATAGACAAGCCTAAAAAAGAATGCAAATGTACTCCCAACGCGACCCAAACGGATCCTGTATGCGCCTGCTTCTCGCCATTCTCATTCCTTGGCTGCAATTCTTCACCATCGGCCGCCCCTTTGCGGGCATATTCTGCTTGCTCTTGCAGCTCACCCTCATCGGCTGGGTGCCCGCGGCGATCTGGTCGGTCTACGCCCTCAGCCAATACGAAACCGATCGCAAAATCCGCCAGGCCAGTCGGCACTGAGGCTCAGGACGTCTGCAGCCAGCGATAGACGGTGCGCTCGCTAACCCCCAGCTGCTCGGCAACCAAGCGGCGATTGCCCTCGTAGCGGGCCAGGAGTTCGTCCAAGTCCTTGGGACGACCGCGCCGGGTGGAGACCAGGTTGGGTCGGGGATGTGGCAGTTTGTCGGTAGCGGGTCGATCATCAATATGCAAAAAAAGCAGGTGCTCGGGCCGGATCATGGGGCTGTCGGCCAATGCAACGGCCTTCTGCAGGATATTGCGGAGCTCGCGCACGTTGCCCGGAAAATTGTAGGCACAAAGGCGACGTTCGGCCTCGGCAGAGAGCTGCCAGTGACCGGACCACTCTCGACCGATGCGCTCGAGCAAGACGCGGGCAATGCCGGGAATGTCTTCACGACGCTCTCGCAGCGGTGGTAGATCGATATTGATAGCGGCGAGGCGATAGTAGAGATCCTCACGAAAGCTCCGCTCCGCCACCATATCGCGCAGGTTGCGGTTACTAGCGGCAATGACGCGCACATTGGCATGCAGCAGTTCCGAACCGCCCAGACGGCGAAAGGCACCAGTTTCGAGCACCCGCAAGAGCTTGGCCTGCACTGGCAAGGGTAGTTCGCCTACTTCATCGAGAAACAAGGTGCCACCGTCGGCACTCTCGTAGAGGCCAATCTTGCGTCCTATGCAGCCGGTGTAGGCACCTCTTTCGTGCCCCAGAAACTCGCTCTCAAAAAGATGTTCGGGCAGGGTCGTGCAATCCACGGTGACCAACGGCTTTCCGGCTCGGGCCGAGAGCTGGTGGAGGGCGCTCGCGGCAAGCTCCTTGCCCACCCCGCTTTCGCCCCAAAGTAAAACACTGGCATCGGTTCGTGCCGCCATTTCGATATGATGCAAGCATTGCAAGAAGGCCGGCGAGCGACCAACCATGCGCATCTCATTGCAAGTAATGTCGTTATGTTCCCGTGGCAAGCGAATAATCTCTTCCGCCAGATACACCTGGCCGCGCAGATCGCGCAGTACATGGCCGCGAATACGCACGTGTTCGGCGTTGCCCGACGGGTCGTAATGTACATGCCGCACCTCGTGCGGTTCGCCATGACGAAATACGGTCTGGTGCGGGCAGTCCTCTCCGTTTTGGTGACAGGGAACCTCCGAATGATGCGACACCTGATGGCAACGGCGGCCGACTAAATCTGCTGCGCTGACGCCATAACACTCGCGATACGCACGGTTGGCCGCCACAATGCGATAGTTTTCGTCGATAACGACCATGGGATGCTGCTGCAAATCCATGGCCGACTGCACATCCAAGGCCTCTAGCTGGGGCATGTTCTTATCCAAAAATCTTCTCCAAAATTCCTGATGAGGGAGAAAAACGGACAAATTTCATTTATGGAACGATAACCATTTTCCCTATTATGCCGATTCTGGCACAAAGACCAAATCGTAACCACTAGGACATTGTTCCATGGTCACTACTACGCTCACACGGACATTCTGGATGCAGAGAAGATAGATGAAAGGACAATAGCTATTAAATTATTATATTATTTTGTTCTGATATTTTAGAGAAAAATATGGCAGTCGCGTTGGAGAAAAATGGCTGTACCCTCAGCAAAAGCGACCTGCCGAGGCAGGTCGAAGACTCATGATTGCGGTCATGAGGAGGAGGTACAGCCAAAAGGCTTTATCTCAACTTATCCCAAGGGACCATTTGCGGTAACAATTTGCGGCTCCATCGGTGCGAGCAGAGACAGCAAATAGTTTTGTGCGCCGATGGGAATGCGATGGGCATCCATGGCATCGATCATATCCTGGGACAGATAATTGAAGGCTGCCGTGGTGATCTGCAAGCCGCGGTGGGCATCGGTCATACCCGGGCCGGTATACTTGCAGGGGCCACCCACCGCCATGCAAACCTGCTGCACAAGATTGTACTTCAGTGCCTTGATGTTGGTATGGGCGAAGTAGTAATTGATGTGGGGGTCGTTGGCAACATTGCCCACAAAGGTATTGATAAGGGCCGTGATGCCCGCCTTGCCACCAAATTGGTCGTAATAGTCGCTGGCATTGGCCGTGCCCCAAGTGCAGAGCGTGAGGGCGCACACACTCGCACCCAGGATGGCACCCTTACGCAAAGCTGCCGATAACTTGCTGCTCATAAGATCCTCCTAGAATACTGTCAGAAGCTGGTGGTCAGGGAGAGATAGAGTCCGCTCTGGCTCTTCTCGGTGGCAATCGTCCCCAGGTCGACATAGGCCGCAGTCAAAGACAACTGCTTGTAGGGGAACCATGCCACATAGACATCCTTCCAGGCGCTGGTCTTGGACACTGCATTTCCCAGGGTACTAAAGCTCCCCGCACCACTGGCTGGTGCAATCAGCTGATTCTGTGGCATAGCGCGATATTCACCACCCAAGACTACGTGTCGGTTCAAAAACACCCCTACCGCTGCTGCCGGTAGGACTTTGTAGCCCATGCCATTCACGCCACCAAAGCCGAGCAGGCCCTGCTGGTTGGCATTGGTTACTTGGATATTTACGTCGGCCAACGTGGTTAGACCAAAGATGCCATGCAGCCAGACCTTGGTGGCCGACAAATAATACGACATGGCATTTCTGGTGACGTGTAAGGTGTCTGCCAGATTTTTGGGCATTTCATTATGATGGTAGTCGACGCCCACCGATACCTGTGGCTCCCACCAATTCTGGTCATAGATGATGTTGCCAAAGAGACGTACCTTCAGCCCAACGATGTCTTGGTTAAGTTGATAGTTGTCGCCAAAGAAGGAAGGACCACTGAGACCGAGGACGCTAGACGTGGTAGTACCATAGGGCTTCGTAACTCCCACCGTGTTCAATATCCGGTTATCTAGCACCTGCCCGGTATTCCCCAGGCTAAAACTTTGACGGGCAAAAGAAAGCTCGATACGGTTGAAGATGCCGACAGAAGCGCCATAGGCGTCCATATTGTAGTTATTGAGCAGCACATGGGAGTAAAAGGCGGTGCCACCAATCTGCTGGTTGGTGCCATAACCGG
>JAWNZB010000069.1:0-11708 GCA_038447835.1 Candidatus Igneacidithiobacillus chanchocoensis
GGCGCTTCTTGCCGGTCTTGGCCAAATGGCACCGCTGCTCGCGGCGCGCAGCTGGACCGACCAAGTGCCGCGCGCCCTCCCCCAAAGTAGCGGCGCAAGCAGCAAAGCATCAACGCCATACGCAGGAAAGAAAAAGCTATGAAGGCATTGCCAGCAGTGGATCAGATTCGCGAATTGCAGCTCTACGGCGGGCCCAAGGCAGAACTACAGTTGCGCTTGGCGCAGCGACCCGACAATCGCCTCTCCATCCAGGTGCTCTACGACCTCGCCTTGCGCTACGGGGTCATCAGCCCCCAGGGCGCGCGCGAAGCCTTGGCGCAATTGCCCGCCGACGACGCCAGCGGCGCCGAGGCCCGCGCCCTCCTCGAACGGGTGCTCGCGCAGGGAGAATTCTTCGCCCTACGCACACTGCGCTAAATGCGTCTCTACAGCTGGAATGTGAACGGCTGGCGAGCGGCCCTGCGCAAGGGCCTGCGCGACTGGGTAGAGACGGCGCAGCCCGACATTCTCTGCATTCAGGAGAGCAAGGCCGACCCGGCGCAATTGCCGACGGCGGATGCGGCTCTTGCCGGCTACCATAGCGATTGGGCGGCGGCGGAACGCCCCGGCTACAGTGGTGTGGCAACCTTCGCCCGAAAACCCCTGCGCCTGCTCCAGCGCGGTCTGGGTAAGCCGGAGTACGATCGCGAGGGTCGGGTGCTGGTGCACGATTGCGGCGACTTCGACCTCTACAACGTGTATTTCCCCAATGGCAAAAAAGATCCGCAGCGTTTGGCCTACAAACTTGCGTTTTATGCCGATTTTCTGGCCCAAATCGAGGCCCGGGTGGCGGCGGGACGCCCGGTGATCTTCTGCGGCGACGTCAATACCGCCCATCAGCCCATCGATCTCGCCCGCCCGGCAGAGAATGCCAAGATTTCCGGCTTTCTGCCCGAGGAGCGCGCCTGGCTCGATCGCTGGACGGCAGCGGGTTGGGTTGACAGCTTTCGGTATCTGCACCCGGATTTGCAATGCTTTTCGTGGTGGAGTCAGCGCACCGACGCGCGGGCGCGCAATGTTGGATGGCGGTTGGATTATTTCTGGGTACACCAAAGCTTGCTGCCGCGCCTGCGCGGGGCGGGCATTGCCACCGAAGTCACCGGCTCCGATCATTGCCCGGTGTGGCTGGACATCGACTAGGAGCACCCATGCGCTGGCAAGAATATCGAGAACTGGCGGCAGGCTTGGAAAGCATCGAGGATTTCTGGCGCTTTGCCTACAGCCGCTTTGCCCGGGCGCAGATCGATTGTAGTCAGGGCTACCAGACCCCCAAGGCGGAGGCCGCCGCCCTGCTGGCGCGACGCCTGAACCTCGAACCCGAGGAATTGCCAGACTGGACCCGTGCCCGCCTGAGCCTGGCGGAGCGCGAGATGGTTCTCGCTGCCTTCTTTCAACGCGAGATTCTGCGCCGACCCACCGCCTACATTCTGCAAGAAGCTTGGTTTGCCGGACTGCGTTTTTACGTCGACGAACGGGTGCTGATCCCGCGTAGCCTCCTCGAACCCTTCATCGAGACGGGATTTGCGCCTTGGCTGCAGGCCGATCGCGTTGCCCGCATCCTCGAGATTGGCACCGGCTCCGGGTGCATGGCGGTGGCGCTGGCGCAGCGCTTTCCCGAGGCGGCGGTCGATGCCGTCGACATCTCTGCCGACGCGCTTGCCGTTGCCGCCCTCAATGTCGCCGCGCATGGGCTAGAAGAGCGCATTCGTCTGCTGCAATCCGACCTTTTCGCCGCCCTCGCCGGTGCGCGCTACGATCTCATCGTCAGCAACCCTCCCTACGTCGATGCCGCGGCCATGGCTGCTTTGCCGCCGGAGTATTGCCACGAGCCTCGTCTCGCTCTCGCCGCCGGAGCGGATGGCCTCGACTGCCTGTTGCCCTTGCTACGCGAGGCGCCTGCCTATTTGCAGCCAGGGGGGATCCTTGCCCTCGAAACGGGTGATGCCGAAGAAGCCCTCCTCACCCAGCATCTGGAATTTCCCCTCATCTGGCTCGAGCACCCGGCGGGCGGCTACGGTGCCTGTGTCCTCTTGGCCGAGTCCTGAGCCCCCGCTTGCGGCAGCAACAGATCGAGAAAGGCGCGCAGGGCATGGGACCCGTACTCGGCGCGGGGATGCACCAAATATAGGGTCCAAAAGAGTCCCTTGGGGGGCTCGAGGCGCAGAGAGGCCAACGGCCAGCGCACCTTGTCGAGCGCCTCGACCGAGGCAAAACCAATCCCTAGCCCGGCGGCGACGGCCTCGCGCAGGGCCTCCACCCCAGTCACTTCGACGGTGTAACTGGGTTTTAGCCCAGCGGCGGTAAGGGCCGCCTCGACGCGGCGGCGAATGCCCGAATGCGGCTCCCGCCACACGATGGGTTGCGTGAGGATTTCCGTCCAGCTGGCGCTCTTCTTTCCGGCCCTTGCCCAAGGATGCTGGCGCGGCAGAATGGCCACCAACTCGTCTTCCCGCCAGGGAACCTGCTCGAGGTGCGCGGGTAGGCTCCCACTAGCAATCGCCTCTTCGGTGAAGAGCAGATCCCAATCGTGCCAATCGAGATCTTCCAAGGCCAAGGCCCCGGTCTGCAGCCGCAATTCGATGCCGGGATAGCGGGCGCGGAATCGTGCCAGATGTTCCATGAGAAAATAATTGGCAACGGTGCTACTGGCGGCAATGCGCAGTTGTCCCTCCTGTTGCTGCTGGCGCTGGCTGACCCAGTCTTCGATTTGCTGCAGATCGGCGCGCAACCGCCGCAGTAGGGGGAGAAGACTCTCGCCGGCGGGACTGAGACGGATACCACGACCCTCGCGTAGGTAAAGGGCCTCACCGAGGGCCAATTGTAAGCGCTGTAGTCGGCCGGAAACCGTGGGTTGACTGCAGTGCAGGCGGTCGGCGGCGCGCGCCACACCCCCCTCTTCGGCCACCGCCAGAAAGCTCAGCAAATCCTCGGGATGCAATTTCATCGGGATTTCCGATTAATCAGCAAAAATAAATCCATTGGATCAATATATGCCAGGGCGCTAGCTTTGCCTACCAGATCTCTGGAGAGGCTCCGTGTCGCAAGCTGCACAAAAACTGCCCTGGCTCCTGTTTCTTGGCGTTGGCCTTGCCCTGGGCCTCGGCTCCTTTGACGGTGCGGCTGTGCAGGGCATATTCCCGTACCTCGCTGGGGGGGTGGCGACGAGCAGCGATCATGCCCTTTGGACCCTGACCTATTTCATCGTCAATTGGTCGGTAGGGATTACCCTCATGCCCTGGACCACCGCTCGCTTTGGTCCCCGGCGGGTATTCGTGGTTGCCTGTGGTCTCGCTGCCTTTGGCAGCCTGATCAGCGCCAGCACCAGTAACCTCTGGGTTCTTTTGCTCAGCCGCGCCATGGAAGGGATGGCGGCAGGACTGCTGGTGCCCCTGAGCCAAAGCCTCTTTTTGCGTGCCAGCCCGCCGGCACGCCATGGCTTGGTAACCGTCCTCTGGAGCAACGCCATGCTCGTGCCCTTTTTCGTCGGCCCGGCCATCGGTGGCTACCTTGCGGTCAACTTCGGCTATCGATGGATCTTTGCCCTGTCGATCCCGATTTGGCTTCTTGCCGCCTGGTTGGGCGCGCGAGCCATCGCTGAGCCGCCGCGAGAGCAGCGGCCACCGGCCTTCGACGCCCTCGGTTTCCTGCTGCTCTACGCCGGGCTGATGGCGCTGCAGATCGTTCTCGACAACGGAGAGCAGGAGGGTTGGTGGCACTCTCGTTTCATTCTGCAGACCACCCTCGTCGCCCTCACGCTGCTGGCGCTTTTTGCCTGGCGGGAGGGCAGCGCCACCCATCCTCTCTTGCGCTTTCACTACCTCCGCCAGCGCAACTACTGGTTGGGGCTGCTCCTGCTGTGTTTGGGTTGGGCCCTGTTCATGGGCTGGGCCTCCCTGTTGCCCCTCTGGGCGGAAGAAAACTTGGGCTTCAACGGCTGGTGGGGGAGTACCATTCTCCTGCCCATCGGCCTTGCGGCGGTGCCGGTTTCTTCCCTGATGGACCGCCTGCACGGGTTACTCGGCCTGCGCCGCTTGGCTAGTGCCTGCTTCTTGCTCTTTGCCTTTGCCTACGGCCTGGCTTATCTCAGCCCGATGATGAGTCTGGCGGATCTCTTCTGGCCGATTTTCCTCCTGGGGCTGGGGGTGGGCTCGCTCTTTGTTCCCTTCACCCTGATTATCCTTTCTGGAGTTCCCAAAGAGGAAATCCCCTCGGCCAGCACCACCAGTAATTTCATTCGCGTCTTTAGCGCCAATATTGGCGTTACCGTGCTCGAGGTGCTATGGAGCCGCTGGACGGCGCTGGCGCATGCCCAATTACGCGCGACCCTGCCCGCCGAAGCCGGCATCCCCTTGCCGCAGCTGCTGCAGCATCTCGACCAGTTGGCAGCAACCCTGAGCCTAAACAATCTGTTGCGCTTCTCTTTTTGGCTGGCGCTTGCAGCGGCCCTGATCGCCTACCTGTTTCTCGTGCCGCCGCGCCGCCTGGCTACGGCAACGGAAGATTACGTGGAACTCGAGGAGCGAGAGTTGGGTTCGACCTGAATGGTCGTCGGCTGCGCGAAGCTGATTTCCTGACGCGGGCGGGGGATCTCGATCCCTGCCTGTTCGAGGGCATCGGCAAGGAGCCAATGGTACTCGGCTTGGGTTCCGCCAGGGCGCATCAGGGCATCGCGCTCCACCCAAACGATCATCTGACAATCGTAGCCCGCGTCGCCAAAAGCGGTCATCCACAAGCCCGGTTTCTTGCCCTCTACATCGAGGGTGTGGGGAGAGCGCTTGGCGGCGCCGATGACCAGCTCGCGCAGGGCCTCGCGGTCGGTGCCGTAGGGTACGCGAAAGGGAATGTGTAGGCGCATGGTACTGTCGCTCAAGCTCCAGTTGATGACTTCGCCATTAACGAATTGCGAGTTGGGGATCAGATAATCGACATTGTCGTTACTGCGTACTTGGGTATAGCGCACGCCAAGGTGCACGACTGCGCCATGCGGGCCGTTTTCCTTGATTTGGATGTAGTCGCCCACCTTGATGCTGCGCTCCATGAGGAGGATGAGGCCCGAGGCAAAGTTGCTGAAGATGTTCTGCAGGCCAAAGCCAAGGCCCACACCGACCACGCCACCCAGGATGGACAGGCTGCTGAGGTTCACCCCCAGGGTCTGCAGGACGATGAGGGCGCCGAGGGCAAGGAAGACGTAGTAGCCGATGCGCGAAATGGCATAGGCAAGGGCCGGGTCGAGGCGCCGGCTGAGGAGGATGCGGGTGCTGCGCCGCAACCAGCGTGCCCCCCACAGGAGGAGGAAAAGCAGGAGGATCATCTCGATCACCCCCAGGGGCTCGATGGAAATTCCTCCCGGAAACTGGATGGGACTACGAAACCAGGCCCAAATCTCCTGCAACTGCATCATGAATGGCTAACCACTGACGAAAGGCACACGTATGCGCTACACTGCAGCAAAAATTGTGCACACTCAAGGGTTGCTTTGTGAAAAATTTTGTTACTGAACCCCTCGCGCAGGCCCTCAAAGCCCTCCAAGAGCAGGGAATCCTGGCGGACATTCCGTCCCGGCTGGACCTTGACCGCCCGCGTCAGGAGGAGCACGGTCATCTCGCCAGCAATGTCGCCTTGCTCCTCGCCAAGCCGGCGGGTAAGAAGCCTAGGGAGCTGGCGGCAGCCATTCACAGCGCCTTGCCGGCCTCGTCCTGGATTGAGCGTGTGGAAATTGCCGGCCCCGGTTTCCTCAATTTCTTTCTACGTCCTGCTGCCTTTCAGCAGGCGATCGCCACCGCCCTCGAGCAGGGGCCTGATTTCGGGCGCCAAGAGCTGGGTACCGGGCAGCGTATTCATCTCGAATTCGTTTCCGCCAACCCCACCGGACCCCTGCATGTGGGGCATGGTCGCGGTGCCGCCTACGGTGCAAGCTTGGCGGCGCTACTGCGCTTTTGCGGCTACGAGGTTTTCTGCGAATACTATGTAAACGACGCCGGGCGGCAAATGGACATCCTCGCCGCCAGCGTGTACCTCCGCTACCTCGAATGTGCTGGGCAAAAGTTGCCCTGGCCCTTTCCGCAGAATGCCTATCGCGGCGAATATGTCCGCGAGATTGCGGCACGGCTGCGGGAGCGCGTGGGCGATGCCTTGGTCGCCAGTGCCGCAGGCTTGCCCAATTTGGCCGCGATAGAAGATGGCGACGCCGCTATCGATACCCTGATTGCCTACCTCAAGTCGACTCTGGGCGAGGACTATCGCCCGTTGCACGCGGCCGGTCTCGACGAGATTCTGGCTGACATCCGCGAGGATTTGGCGGAGTTTGGGGTGCAGTACCAAAACTGGTATTCGGAAGCGACCCTAACCGCAACTGGCGCTATCGAGCGTGCTCTGGCGCGGCTCGAGGAGGGTGGCTATTGCTATCGGGCGGAAGGTGCCCTGTGGTTTCGCTCCACCGCCTTTGGCGACGACAAAGACCGCGTCCTGCAGCGCGAAAATGGTGCCTACACCTACTTTGCCTCGGACGTAGCCTACCATTTTGAAAAGACCACCCGCGGCTTCACCCAGCTCATCGATATGTGGGGTGCCGATCATCACGGATACATCTCCCGGGTGCGGGCGAGCCTGCAGGCCCTGGGTGCCGACCCCAGCATGCTGGAAGTGCTGCTGGTTCAATTCGCCATTCTCTATCGCGGCAAGGAAAAGGTCTCCATGTCGACGCGGGCCGGCGAGTTTGTCACCCTGCGCCAGTTACGGCAGGAAGTTGGCAACGACGCCGCGCGCTTCTTCTATGTGCTGCGTCGCACCGATCAGCACCTTGATTTCGACCTCGAATTGGCCACCAAACATTCCGAGGAAAATCCGGTGTATTACATCCAGTACGCCCATGCCCGGGTGCATTCTTTGCGCCGCCAGGCCGCGGAGCGCGGCCTGTCTCTGCCGGGCGTCACGGTCGATCTCGAAGTTCTGACCGAGCCCCGCGAACGGGAACTCGCGGCTTTGCTCTGGCGTTTCCCCGAGCAAGTGGCGAATGCCGGACGCGAACGGGAACCGCATCAGATCGCTTTCTATCTCAAGGAATTGGCCGCGAGCTTCCACACGTACTACAACGCTACGCGTATGCTGGTGGAAGACGATACCCTACGCTGGGCGCGCCTCAGTCTAGCCAATGCCGTGGCGCAGACCTTGGCCAATGGCCTCGCCCTTCTCGGGGTTTCGGCACCCGAGAGCATGTAAGCGACGAACGGGATGCGCGATTACAAAGACCATAGCAGTCGCCAACCTAGGCCCGAGGCGCCGGCGCGCCCAGCTCCCCGGCCGGTGCTGGTGGAGCCCGAGGAGACGGTAGAAGAAGAAATCGCGCCACGACGCGGCGGCATTGGTTGGGTCTGGCTGATCCTGATTGCCTTGCTCTTGTTGAGCGGGGCGGTGTGGTGGTGGATTGCGAGCCTGCCCATGACCAAGGGGCAACTGGGTCTGTTTCCGCAGGCGGGCACAGCTGCGTCGGCAACCCCGACAGTGAGCGCCGTCAGCAAATTGCCGGCAGCTCCGGTAGCCAGCGTGCAATCCGCTCCCCAGAAGGCTGCCCCCCATACGGTAGCGGCTGCTCCGCTGGCTGCACCCCTGGCGTCGGCGGTCAGCCCCAGTGCTTCCACCAGTAGCACCGTACAATTCAATTTCTACCACATCCTGCCGCAAATGAAGGTAGATATTCCCAGCGACATCCTCGGCAGCGGGCCGGGTATTCCGGCTGCGGAAACCAGCAGTGCCGCCAGCGGAGGGCCAGTACGCATTCAGGTTGGTGCCCTCAATAACCTGGCTGGCGCCCAGGTGATTCGCGAGCGCCTGGAGCTGATGGGAATTTCGAGTCATCTGCAGGAGCTGCGCGGCCCCGACGGGGCGAGCTACTATCAGGTACTGACCCGCAGCTACGCCTCTTCTAGCGACGCGCAGACCGCCCTGACCAAGATCCGCGGCATGGGCATTACCCCCATCCTGCGCTCGGCGGCCAGCATGCCTAGTGTTGCGCCGTTGGCGTCTCCAGCGCGCTGATCGCCGCGCGCGGGCTCTGCTTGCCCTCGGCTACTGCTCGCAAGCCCGGCAGATAATGGTTGCTGGTTTCCACGGCTGCCAGGAGATAAGCCTGCAACAGCTCAATGTCTAGATACCTTTCCGGCAGTTGCACGCTGCTCTTGCAATTGATTTCGAGGTCATCCCAATCGAGTTCAAAGTTGCCGATGGGCAGGCCGTAATTGGCACGGGTCAGGAATTCGGCAATGGCAGGCAGGCGGGCCGCGGGATATTCGAGACCTTGCGGGCGGACGTAAAAGAGAATCCGGTCCAGTTCGGCATGTACATGGCAGAAGACATCGAGGGTGCCGTTCGGTACCGCTACGGCACAGGTAAGGACTGGGTAGTCCTGCAAGGTTTTGGCATTCCAGCCCAGATGTTGAAACAGGGCCTCAGCGGCCTCGAGATGGGTCACAATCTTGCTCCTTTCTGCGCGAGTGCCTCGGCGAGGCGATAAAATGCTGCAAAGTGTAGGGTTTCCGCCCGGGCGGCGGGGGAAATTTCCAGTCGCTCCAGCATACCGCTATCGAAGACGCCCTTGAAGTTGTTAGCGAGGGTCTTGCGCCGTTGCGCAAAGGCAAGCGCCACAACCCGAGCGAAGGCGGGTAGCAAATCGGCCGGTACCCGCGCCGGTCGGTGCGGCAGCAGGCGTACGAAGGCGGAGTCGACCTTGGGGGCGGGATGAAAATTGCCCGGTGCCACAGGAAACAGGATCTCCACCGCAGCCTGCGCCTGTACCATGAGGGAAAGACGTCCGTAGGCCGAGCTACCCGGCTGGGCGGCAAGACTCTCAGCAACCTCCTTTTGCAGCATGAAGTGCAGGTCGACGATGGCTTCGGCCTGCTCCAGGAGATGAAAAATCAGTGGAGTAGCGATGTTGTACGGCAAATTGCCAACAACCCGCAGCGGCTGGCGGCTCTCTTGGGCGAGCTTTTTGTAGTCGAGGCGCAAGGCATCGCCGGCAATCACCTGCAGTTGCGCCGCCGGAGCGAGGCAATGCAGGCCCGGCAGCAGGTCACGATCGAGTTCGACGACGCGCAGGGGTTGGCAAGGCGTTTCCCGCGCTGCCAAAAGAGCACGGGTTAGGGCGCCCGGTCCGGGACCGATTTCGAGCAAGGCGTCATCGGGCTGCGGTGCCAGCACCGCGACAATGCGGGAGACGATGGCCGGCTGGATCAAAAAGTTCTGACCAAAGCGCTTCTTGGCTTGCGGAAGCTTGTCTACTTGCAATTCTTGCCGTCCTTCATGCTATATTGAATCGACGCCCCCAGTGGGCGCTGAGCAACGGAAAGCCCATGCATCTCGTGCTTCGTCTCGACGTCAGCGGCCGTCCCATGGCTTGGGAAACCTGGGAAGAGGCAGCTGCCCATTATGCCCGCGGCAATGTCGCCTGGACCCTGGGTGACCCCTTCTTTACCGCCCACGGCGGCACCTCGCGCTGCAGCGGGGAGACTTCCTACCTCGATATCCACCCGCTCATTGCCGTACGCGGTCGGCACCAAGGCAAGATTCGCCCGCCGGCCCTCAACAACCCCACCCTCTTCCATCGCGATCGCCACCTTTGCCTGTACTGCGGCGGCAGCTTTCCGCAGCGCGATCTCACCCGCGACCATATCGTGCCGCTGTCGCGCCAAGGCAAAGACATCTGGACCAATGTCGTCACCGCCTGCCGCTGGTGCAACAGCCGTAAGGACAATCGCACCCCGGAAGAGGCCAGCATGCCCCTGCTGGCAGTACCCTTTACTCCAACTTGGGCAGAGTATCTGCTGCTCAGCAATCGTCGCATCCTCGCTGATCAGATGGAGTTCCTCCTCGCTCAGGTACCGGAGTCGCGGCAGCACGTCTTCTGAGCGTCTAGGCTTCGTCGCGCCAGTGCTGGCGGACGATGTCTGCCGCCGCTTGGATGGCGTGTAGCAGGCTGTGAATTTCGGCCCGGCCGCTCCCCGCGAGCTCCAGGGCGGTGCCATGGTCGACGCTGGTACGGACGATGGGAAGCCCCAGGGTGATGTTCACCGCCTCACCAAAGGCATGGTATTTCAAAACCGGCAGACCCTGATCGTGATACATGGCCAGCACGGCATCGGTATCTTCCAGAAAACGCGGCGTGAATAGCGTATCCGCCGGCCAGGGGCCACTGATTGCCCAGCCCTCGGCGCGGAGCTTGTCTACCACCGGGGCAATGATCTCGATTTCCTCGCGCCCCAAATGGCCGCCCTCGCCGGCGTGGGGGTTGAGCCCGGTAACGCGAATGCGCGCCTCGCCAAGGCCAAAATCCCGTTGGAGTCCGCGATGCAACAGGCGCAGGCTGCGTTCCAAATCGCCTGCATTGAGGGCATCGGCAACTGCGCGCAGGGGCAGATGGGTAGTGGCCAGGGCAACGCGCAGACCGCGCCCGGCCAAGAGCATCAGCACTTCTTCTTGACCACAACGGGCAGCGAGATACTCGGTGTGCCCGCTAAAGGGAATCCCGGCATCGTTGATGACCCCTTTGTGCAGGGGGCCGGTGACCAGGGCGTCGGCAAGACCCGTCTGCAGCAAGGACACCGCCCGATCGAGGCCGGCGAGCACAGCGGCGGCATTGGCGGGTTCGAGTTCGCCGGGGCGACAGCGCTGCGGCAATTCGATGGGCCACACCGCCAGTTCCCCTGCCTTGTGCGACGGCCAGGGCTCCTCGGCCTGCCAGGGGCGCAGCGCCACCGGAATGCCGAGCTGTACCGCACGCCGGCGTAGGCAGTCGAGGTCGCCAATCAGCACCAGGGGCGGCAGATCGTGCTGCGCCAGAGCAACGCAGAGATCGGGACCAATGCCCGCCGGCTCGCCCACGTTGACGAGCAGTCGCGGCTCTCTCACGGCTGCGCTCTCTCGCTCTCGATGCTGACGATGCCGTCTGGACCTTCTATTCGCTGCGGCAGCCGCAACACCGTCGCCTCGATGCGCCCCTGGGCAAGCGCCAAGCCGAGGCGGTCGCCCACCCGCACCTCAGTGCCGGCTTTGGCATCGCGTCCATTGATCTGCACCCGCCCGGCATCGCAGAGGGCCTTGGCAACGGTTCGGCGCTTGATCAGCCGCGACATCTTCAAAAATAGATCGAGGCGCAGGGAATCAGCCATGGCCGCGCGCCTCCTGCAAGATATCGGTAAAGACCTCTTCCAGCCGCGGCTCTTGCAGATGCAAATCAAGAATTTGCGCAGATAGCCCCTGCAGAATGCGCAGCACCTCGTGCATCGGGTGCTGCAACGCATCCACCTGCAAAACCCGGGTATTGCCATTGGCGCCGAGGAGAATCTCCGGCAAGGGGTCCGGTAGGGTGCCGGGGTCGCGGTCGAACTGCACCGTCAGGGTGCGGCAGCGACGACTTTTGGCCAGTAAGCGCTCTTTATGGTCGAGGGCAATGATTTGTCCCTGCTGCAGAATGGCAATCCGCTCGCAAAGCTCCTCCGCCTCTTCCAAATAATGGGTGGTGAGGATGACGGTATGGCCGCGGCGATTGTAATCCCGCACAAAACGCCAGAGGCTCTGGCGTAACTCTACGTCCACTCCTGCCGTCGGCTCGTCGAGGACGACGACGGGAGGACGATGTACCAAGGCCTGGGCGATCAGCACCCGGCGCTTCATAC
>JAWNZB010000070.1:0-11674 GCA_038447835.1 Candidatus Igneacidithiobacillus chanchocoensis
TAAATCGCGACTCTCCCAGCCCAGGTAGCTCAGTCGGTAGAGCAGAGGACTGAAAATCCTCGTGTCGGTGGTTCGATTCCGCCCCTGGGCACCAAATAAATCAATCTCTGCAACAAGTTCGGAAGCGCACGACAGTCGGTGTCGCGTTCATACTATCGGGACCACCGCACTTTGCGAAATGGCCGGTCGCTGTGGTCATTCGGCGGCCAGCATTCGACACAATGGCGCAGCGCCATAGCGAGTACGGTTGCGTGCAAGCCTTATTTCGTTCGCGTTGGGGTGCTTTGCGGGTGCGCAAAATCCTCGAGTATCGCGGCGACTACATTAGAAGACAGACTTTGATTGGGGTTTTTGCAGGTATGCCTTTCAGTTTGCCCCTGCCGCGTAATTTCGTACAGGGAAGCCCCCCGTTCTGGATCGATAAGAGTTATCTGGGTGTTTTTTCCGCCTACGATGAGGCTTGCGTCACCGTTGGGATAACGTTGGAAATCGATTTTTGCATCCGCCTGATTACTGTAAAATAGTTGCTGTTTTTTGCCATGCTGTATGACTTTCCGTATATCGAGCTGCGATTTTCCATCCGCTTGCCGAGTCAAACAAAGTAGAACGCGTTGCGCGCGTAAATCGCATGTCCATAGCGCCAATGCGTTGGCACCACATTGTTGACCCTGGGGTAGCTCGCTATCAATTAATTGGCTGAGGGAGTTTTGCACATCTTGCAAATAGTCCTCGAGAAAGTTACTGCGCTGTAACGTGAGCTGCGCCAGGATGCTTTCTTGCTGTTCGGGGCCAACTTGTGCGGCAAAAGCTTTCCAGGCATCACGATAGGTAAGCCAAAGACGCTGCGATTTTTGTACGTTGGAGAAGTCCGCATCGCTGCAATAACCCATTTCTGACGAGCGATAGATCTCCGCGGGCAAATTGGATAGACGCTCATGAATGTTTTTATAGACGCTGTTTAGTTTTTGATCGGCTTTGCTGAAGCTTGTGTGTGAGCGCAAGGAGCCAGCAGAAACTTGCTCGAGAAGATCGATGAATTGTTGCCAGTAGGCATACTCAACTTTCCGATAAAAATAGCCGTTGCTGGATACACTGTGTCCATCATAACAATAGAGCACCCCATCGTCGGCGAGCTTCGTAATGGCCTGGCGCAGCACAGAAAACGGCTTTTTTGCTCGCACCGGAAGCCCTTTGCCATAGCTTACCAAATAATTTTTCAGCGCGGCGGATTCCTCTGGGTCAGCACAGTCACTGAGGTAGTCCCGGCCTTCAAAAGGGCCCTGCGAAAAGCAGGTGGTGCTGAGCACGGGTTTTGGCAGCGGGGCAGCCGTACCGGGCGGTGCGGCAAGGGAGGCGATTATCATCCCAAACAAAATGCTACCAAAAAATCTTATCGACAACCGCATTGGCAGACGTCCCGTCAGCCGCACGTAGCCTTACTTTTGTGCCTGGCCAGCGCAAAAATCGTTGACCTGCTGTTTGTTGCTTTGCATGGTCGAATCCTGCGCTGCTTGCAGACAGTTTTGTGTGCCCTCGCGGCAGGTCAATGCCCAGGTGGCTGTATTCTGAAAGAAATTGGCGGCGGCAGCGCTGGGTGCTGCGTAGGCGTGGCCTGCAAACAGGCGCCCGAGGGCAGCATAGTAGTCACTCTTGGCGCCGGCCCAGTGCGAGACCGCCTCCCAGCAGGCCGACTGATCGTTGCTCGACCCCTGCACGCAACCTACCGCATCGCGGCGCACGATTTGCAGGGCATCCTGCCAGTCGGGACAGAAACGTGCTTCGACGGCATGGCGCTGGGCGGCGGCGGCAGCCAGACGTTCTTGCGCCAGTTCGGCGGTTTGTTCCGCTGCCTGCGAGCGCGCTGCGGCAACAGCGGCACTATTCGGTGACGACGGTGCGGGCATCTGGGCGCAGGCACCCAGCAGCAACGGCAATAACAGCAAGGCAAAAGAGCGTTTGCGCATGATATTCCCCTCTCGTTTTGTCGGGGAACTTATACCACAAAGTTAGGAAGTTACGGCAGTGGGGAGAGGCTTGCGGCGCGGCGTCGCCCCGCTCGCTCCTTGAGTCCTTCAAAAAACACGTAAAAAGCCGGAGTGATGAACAGGGTGAGAAATTGCGAAACGACAATACCGCCAGCCACTGCCACCCCCAGCGGCACCCGCGACTCCGCTCCGGCGCCAAAACCAATAGCGATGGGCAGAATGCCAAGGATGGCCGCGAGATTGGTCATCATGATCGGCCGGAAGCGGGTAACGCAGGCATCGACAATGGCATCGATCGCTGAGGCCCCAGCGCGCCGCCGGTGGATGGCGAAATCGACCATGATGATGCCGTTTTTCTTCACCAGTCCTACCAACATGATGATGCCCACAAAGCTGAAGAGATCGAGCTCCTGGCCAAAGATCCACAGCGCCAGCAGGGCGCCGAAGCCCGCCAGGGGCAGGGCGGTGAGGATGGTCAGGGGATGGATGAAATCTTCGTACAGAATCGCGAGGATGGCGTAAATCAACGCGACGGTAGCGAGCAGCAGAAATGGCAGCGTCGAGCTCGACTGCTGGAAGGCCGCCGCGGTACCGCCAAAAGCCCCCTGTACATCGGTGGGGAGCACCTGCGCGGTGATACGTTGCACCTGCTGCGTCGCCGTACCTATCGACACCCCCGGCGCCAGGTTAAAGGAGATGGTGACGCTCGGGATGCCATTGTAGTGCTCGATGCTCAAGGGGCCGACACCATATTGCATCTCCGCGACGGCGGAGAGGGGCACCAGACCGCCAGTGCCCGGCAGGGTAATGGCGGAGAGGGCACCGATGTTTTCCTGAAACTCCCGCGCCAGGTCGAGGATTACCTCATACTGGTTGGTGGCCGCATAGATGGTCCCCACCTGGGTGCCGCCAAAGGCAAAGTTGAGCGCCTGCTCGATGGCCTGGGGTGTTACGCCCAGAGCCGCGGCCCGTCGTTGCGCAATATGAACGTTCACCTCCGGGTTGGCGACCTGCAAGGAGCTGTTCACCGCCTGAAAACCTGGAGTCTTGCGTAGGGCATCTACTAGCTTGGGTGCGGCAGCGTCGAGGGCATCCTGATCTTCGCTCTGCAGCAAGTATTGGTAATTGGACTGAGAGGAAATCGGCCCCATCTGGATGGCTGGCGGCAACATGAAACTGGCCTCTACCCCAGCAAAATGCGCCACTGCCCGGCGTAATTGGGCAATGACCTCTTGCCCGTTACTGCGCTGGCCGCTGGATTTGAGCCGAATCATCAGCCGCCCGGAGTTGGCGGAGCCAAAGGCGCCACCACCCTGCCCGGCACTCGACAGCACCGACTCTACCGCCGGATTACGTGCCACCACCGCGGCAATGCGCTGCTGCTCCTGCTTTAGCTGATCAAAAGAGATGCCTTGCGGATATTGCAGGTTGCCCATGATCAAGCCGCTGTCTTCACTGGGAATGAAGCCCTTGGGGAGGATGAAGAAAAGACCGATCATGGCCAGCAGGCTCAAGAGGGCTGCCAGGTAGACCCATGCCCGATGCTCCAAGCTGCTGCGTAGAGCCCGTCCATACCAGTCGCGCAAGCCCGCAAACCAGCGCTCAAAACCGCTGGGCGCGCTGTGTTTAACGCGCAGGTAGCGGGCACAGAGCATGGGCGTGAGGGTTAGGGAGACGAGGCCGGAGAGGAGGATGACGACGGCAATGGTTACGCCAAATTCGCGAAAGAGGCGCCCGATGATGCCGCCAAGGATGAGAAAGGGCAGAAAGACCACCGCCAAGGATAGGGTCATGGAGAGCACGGTAAAGCCGATTTCGGCGCTACCGGCAAAGGCCGCGGCTTCTGGCTCCTCGCCGTGTTCCTCGTGGCGGGCAATATTTTCCAGCATCACCACCGCGTCATCGACCACAAAACCCACCGCCAGGGTCAGGGCGAGCAGGGTCAGGGTGTTGAGGCTGAAGCCCAGTAGCGAAATGATGGCGAAGGTGCCGAGAATGGAGGTGGGGATGGCGAGGGCGCCAATGAGGGTAGGGCTACCCCGGCGCAGAAAGAGCCAGAGCACCCCGGCAACGAGGACGGAGGCGAGCAGCAGGGTGAGCTCCACTTCCTGGACGGCGGCACGGATGTAACTCGCCTTGTCGTATACGATCTGCATCTTCGCCCCGCCGGGCAGGCCGGCATTGAGGGTGGGCAGGCGCTTGGCGATGGCATTGGCAATCGACACCGTGTCGGAGCCCGGCTGCCGCACGACGGCCAGAATGAGGGCCCGATCCTTGCCAATCCAACTGGCAATCTGATCGTTGTCGACGCCATTTTCCACCGTGGCGACATCGGCCAGGGGCACCACCGTCGTGCCCTTTTCGAGCACCGGCATTTGCGCGAAAGCGCTGGCATCGTGCAGCTGCCCATGTACATTCACGGCATAGTTGCGGGCCGCACCGAGGAGGGTACCCTGGGGCAGGTTGACATTATGGCTGCCGATGGCCGCATCCAGGGCCTGGAGAGAGATCCCCCGCGCCTGCAACGCAAAGGGATTGGCATGAATGCGCACGGCGTAATTCTGCTCGCCAAAAACCTCCACCTGCGCGACTCCAGGAACCCCGGTGAGCGCCGGTACCACCCGATCGACAGCGTAGGCATTGAGCTTGTAAATCGGCATGTTGGGCGCCGAGAGAGCAATGAATTCGATGGGTGCGGCCGAGGGGTTCATCTGTTTGACAAAGGGTAGGCTCGGCATTCCCGGCGGCAGCAGATGCTGCGCCTGGGTGACGGCATTTTCGACGTTTTGGGTGGCGACATCGATATTCTGGCTGAGGTCGAACTGCAAGATGATGCGGGTGGACCCCTGACTACTGGTGGAGCTCATTGCCGAAAGGCCAGGGATGGCCTGAAACTGCTTCTCTAGCGGTGTGGCGACGGCGCTGGCCATGGTTTGCGGGCTAGCCCCCGGCAGGCTCGCCGAGACCAGCACCGTGGGAAAATCCACACTCGGCAGCAGGGCCACCGGTAGGTTCTGGAAGGCAAAGAGACCATAGAGCACCATCCCCAGGCTAAGGATGATGGTCAGCACCCGGCGGCGAATGAAGAGGGCAGAGAGGTTCACTGGGCAGAGTCCGTGGCCGGCTGTCGATGGGGGTGGCTACCCGCTGGCCCGGCTTTGGGCAGGAGCACCTTGACCCCGGGATAGATCCGCGCCGGTACCGGATAGATTACCTGCGCATTGGGAGCGAGGCTGGAGACCACCGCCTTATTGGCATCTTCCCAGAGCACCTGCACCGGCTGGCTTTGCACCACACCCTTGGGGGCGAGGTACACAAAATTGCCCGAGCTACCTTGCTGCACCGCAGCAACGGGCAGGGTCAGGGCGCTTTGCACTTGCGCTACGGGCAGTTGCACCTGCACAAACTGGCCGGGCCAGAGGCGATTTTGGGCATTGGCAGCTTGCGCCTGCACGCTGATGGTCGCCGTCGTCGCGCTCACGCCATTGTCGATAATTTCTATCGTGCCGTGATCGAGAATCTCGGCGCCTTGCTCATTCTCGATCAACACCTGCCAGGCCTGATCCTTGGCGCGGCGGGCAGCGGCAAGGAGATTTTGCGGAATCTGGAAATCGATACCGATGGGGCTGAGCTGATTGATGGTAGCCAGCTGTGTTGCATTGGCGACGAGGAGGTTGCCGGGCTTGACTAGAGCCATGCTGATGCGGCCACTGATGGGGGCGGTGATGCGGGTGTAGCCTAAAGTGAGGGCGGCTTGTTGTACCGCAGCTTCGTCGGCCTGCACCGCCGCTGCCCCCGCCTGCGCCTGAGAGACCGCCTGATCATAGCTTTGCCGAGTAATGAAATCCTTTTCTACCAGCGGCTTGTCTTGGGCAACCACGGTGGCGCTATAGCGTGCGCTGGCGCGAGCCGAAGCCAGATTGGCCTGGGCCTGGGCCAGACTCACCTGGGCCTGCGCCGGGTCGATCTGAAAGAGCGGCTGTCCCTTCTGCACCAGGCCGCCCTGCTGAAAGTACATTTTCTGCAGCACCCCTGAGGTCTGCGGCACCAGGGTCACCGTTTGCAGCGGTGTAACCGTCCCCAGAAAGCTCTGGTAGTGGGTCATCGCCTCTTGCTGCGGCCGAATCAGTTGTACCTGGGTAGGGGCGAAGTCGTGCTTGCCGCCATGCCCCGAGTGTCCTTGCGAACAGGCCCCCAGGGCCAGGGTGCAAACGATCAGGGCGCTGCGGCGCAGGGCAGGAGCGAGATTCATGGCTGGGCGTCTCCCAAGGGCATGCCAACGGCTTGACTGAGGGTCGCCAAGCCGACGTAACTTTTGACCAAGTTGCTGATGAGGGTGTAGCGATCCTGGGCCAGGGTCGCCTCTGCCTGCAGCACATCTTGGATGGTCGCCTGCCCCACCTTGTACTGGGCGATCACCACCTCCAGGGCCTTACGCGCATTGACAAGGCCCGCGGCAGCGCCGGGGTAGGCAGCGACGCTACCCTGAAAATTGTGGTAGTCCTGCCAGACCGAACTCAGGGTGCTGAGGCGGGTGTTGGCCAGGTTGGCGGCATCCTCCCGCGCCAGCGCTTCGTTTTGCCGCACTTGGTAATGATTATTGAAGCCAGTAAAGATCGGCACGGTGAGGGTCAAGCCCAGGGTCCAGGTGTCGCCGGGGTTGAATCGGCTTTGGAACTGATAGCCGTAGGTGCCGGTGAATCCCAAGCTGGGTAGACCGCTGGCCCGGGCCGAACGCACATTCGCTTCCGCCGCCGCCAACTGCGCCCGGGATGCCAGTAGGGCCGGGTTGGCCTTCTCTGCGCTCTGCAGCAGCCCCTCCACGGCCTGATGCAACTGCGGCGGGCCCTGCGCCTCCCACTGCAGCGGCGCGATCTGGATTTGGCTGTCGGGGGGCACACCAATCGCCGCCGCCAGGCTGCCGATTCCGGCAGTTACCGCCTGCTGCTGCGCCGCCAGGGTAGATTGCGCCTGCGCCAGGGAGGCACGTGCTTGGTAGAGATCCCCAATCGTCGCCTGCCCAGCCCGGTGCAGGACCTCGGCGGCCTCCAAGGCCTTTTCGTTCTCGGCAACACTACGCTCGTCGGCATGTAAGAGGGCTTCGTTACCCAAGAGGTTGTAATACGCCTGGGTAACGTTGAAGACCACTGTCTGCAGGGTCTGGTTCTGGGTGTAGCCCGCTACCCATTCCTGGGCTTGGGCGGCGTCTACCTTGGCGCGGCGCAGACCAAATTCCCACAAGGTATAGCTCAGGGTAAAGCTGGGGTTGACGCTGTTGCGGGCGGGGACGCTGAAGCCATTGGTGGCCACTGCCTGTGCTCGCCGCGCCGAGGTATTCAACGTCAGGCTGGGCAGCCAAGCGCTCTCCGCCATGCCCAGCCCCGCTGCCTGGGCCCGCAACGACTCCCAGGCCGCCGCCGTCTGCGGATTATGGGCGAGGGCAAAGGCAGAGAGGGCCGGCAGGCTCCAAACCTTGCCGGCATCGGCGGCGCTCCACGACGCCAGCGGACGTAGCGTGGGCAGGGTATCTACCCCCTTCCAGGCCTCTCCCGGATGCGCGGGCAAGCCTGCCTCGCTGGCGAGGGGATCGTCGAAGAGCACCCCAATCCCGGCTTGGGCGGCACCACTTGCGGCAAAAAGAAGCGCGATCATCCAACGCCAGCGCATCGGTCAGCCTTTCTCGGAGGACAAACGCACGTAGTTTGGCGGAAAAGCGGGCGCGGAGATAGCTCGACGGCGCCGCGAATCTGTTGGTAAATGTAACAAAGTTCCTTGATTTTCGAAAAACTTTTTTGCTGGTAAGAGGCTTAGGGAACTTCGTAAGCTTGGGCCCTGAGCAGTAAGGCTCGCTTTTGGGAGAGTAATCATGATTCGCAAACCGCTTCTATCTACCCTATTTCTTGCCAGCCTGCTAACGGTTCCGGTACTCAGCAGCGCCGCCGATATGCCGCCTCCGCCTCCAGGCGGACCGATGATGCCACATCCCCACGGCATGCCGGGCTGGCACGGGCCGAAGATGATGGCCAAGGCGCCGGTCCCCATGCTCATGCCCATCGTTTGGCGCCACGCCGTCGAACTGCAGTTGACCCCCAGCCAAGAAAAACAGCTGCAATCTTGGCGGGAGGAACAGAAGACCCAATGGCAGAGCCAGCGGACGCAGACCGAAAACCACAACCGTGTCCTGCGCGAGGCCCTCTTGCGTGGCGAAACCGGCAGCGCCCTCAAGCCCCTGCAAGAGGCCGTCCTGCAGGATCATGCGGCCATGCTGCAGCGTGGTATCGCCCAGGTCGAATTCCTGCATAAGTTGCTGACGGCCGAGCAATGGCAGAAAGTTACCGGCATCTATGCCAAAATGTCGCATTGGAAGCCTGGCAAGGAGGGGTGGCACAAACCGTGACGACGACTTCCCGCATTCTCTTGGTCGATGACGACGCCAAGCTGCGCAACATCCTCCTGCGCTACCTGGAATCGCGGGGCTACACGGTGCATAGCGCCGCCTCGGCGGCGCAGATGGACCGGCTCCTGGAGCGGGAGCATTACGATCTCCTGCTCCTCGATGTAATGATGCCCGGCGAAGATGGCTTTCAGATCTGCCAGCGACTGCGTCAGCAGGAGTCGCTGCTGCCGATCATCATGCTCACTGCCCGCGGTGATCTCGACGACCGCATCCAGGGCCTGTCCATCGGTGCCGACGACTACGTGCCCAAACCCTTCGAGCCCGAAGAGCTTTTGGCGCGCATTGGCGCCGTGCTGCGTCGCAGTCAAGACAGCAGCAAGGTCGAACCGAGCCCCGGCGCCATCGACTTTGGCCCCTTCCACCTCGCCCTCGACTATCGGCGTTTGTACCGCGATGGCGAGGAAATTCCCATCACCGAGACCGAATTCGCCCTACTCCGGGCCCTTGCCGAGCATCCCTGGCAGACCCTGTCACGCGACAAACTCCTGGGCATGATCCACGGCCATAGCGAAGATATTCCTGGACCGCGGGGTATCGATGTCTTCATCTCCCGTTTACGACGGATGATCGAGGAAGACTCCGCCAAGCCCCGCTACCTGCAAACCGTCTGGGGCCGGGGCTACGTCTTTGTGCCGGATGCCGGCAGCGCGGATCGCCATTCTTGAAGCTGCCGCGCTTCTGGACCGATAGCCTCTTCGGACGCATCTTTCTGCTCATCGGCGCCCTGCTTCTCCTCAGCCAGTTGGCGGTGTACTGGTATTTCAATTTGTATCTGGGTAATCCGCAGGCGCGGCACCTGGCGCAAAACTGGGCGCAGGTGCTTACTTTGAGCAGTGCCCTCGACGTTGGCGAGGCAGAATGGTTGGCCCCGCGCCTAGCACGCATCGGTGTGGCCTTCTATCCCCTCGAGGAGATGCGCGGCAATCCTCCCGACAATCCCATGCTGGCGCGTGCGGTGCAGCTCCTGCATGGGATGGGTTGGCCGCAGGCAGAGGTGCGTGTCGATCATCGCCGCGATTTGTTATGGATCGATCCCAATCCGGAAAGCCGCGTGGCGGTGGCCATGCCTATGCCCAAACCGCCGCCCGGCCCTTCGCCGCAGTGGTTCAAGCTCAGCGCCATCCTCCTGCTTTCGCTCCTCGGGGCCTACCTGATCGTTCGCCAGATTACCGCCCCTCTGCGGCGACTGGTGCAGGCCCTGGTCGAAAAACGCGGGCGGGAAGGACCGGTGGAGCTGCCCGTCGAAGGGCCGGCGGATATTCAGCACTTGGCCAGCGAACTCAATCTTGCCCTGCGGGAGCGCTACGAACTCCTCGAAGAGCGGGAAATGGTGCTGCTCGGTGTGTCCCACGATTTGCGCACCCCGCTCACCCGCATGCGCATGTTGGCAGAATTCCTCCCGGGCGATGCCGGGGACATTCGCCAAGACCTCGTTGACAATCTCTGGGAGATGGACGAGACCCTGCACCAGTTTCTGGACTATGTGCGCAGCGGCCAGGAGGAAGCTGCGGAGGAGATCGATTTGGCCGCCTTCCTCCAGCAGTTTGCCGACCAACAGGGGCAGGACCTGCAATTGCAGGCAGCGGAACGGGAGCCGCTCTATGTATCGGTCCCTCCCGTAGGGCTGCGACGGGTGCTCCAGAACTTGGTAGAAAACGCCCGTCGCCACGGCAGGCCCCCCATCGAGTTGCGACTCACCTCCCTGGGTAACGAAGTCGAGATCGAGTTGCGCGATCACGGCCCAGGGATTTCGGCAGAGAAGTTGGCTTTGCTTGGCAAACCCTTTGCTCTAGCCGGTCGCGGTGGCGGCACCGGCTTAGGGATAGCTATCATTCAGCGGATTCTGCAGCGGGTGGGCGGCGCGATCCGCTTTGCCAATGCCGAGGACGGCGGTCTACGGGTGCGCCTCATCCTGCCCCGCAGCGGCTGAGGCTTGCTTGGGGCAAAGCTTCTTCAGCTCCGCCAGTTCCTTGGGGTCGAGTTTCTGCCAGGCGATATTGCCGCAGCGCCCGGCTATGGCCCCCTCGAGGGTACCTTGTTGAGAGATGCTCGGTGCAACGGCAAAATCGGGCACCGAAACCGCGCTACCCGTGGGGGTGACGGATTGCAGGCCTGCCGCTGCACTGCTGCTGGGCGCGGTAACTGGGCTCGTACCGGAAGGATGCAACCAGAGAAAGAAAAAGCCCACCATCGCGATCAAGGTCAGAATGACGATGATCACGAGCATCCACGATGACTTGCTGCCGCTTCCTGTGTTCATACCCGCGCCTCCGCGCTCTCCTCAGGAGAGTTGTTCCAAGGCCACAATACCCAAGGCCAGCCACTTGCTGCCGGACGCAAACTGTATCTGAATCCGGCCCTGGCGCCCACCGCCCTCAAAATCGAGTACGGTTCCCTCCCCAAAAACCGGATGCCTTACCCTGGCGCCCAAGGGGTAGGGACAGTCGCTGCGCGCAGAAGCTGCAGCAATGGGAATAGGTCGGCTGATTCGCGCCCGCGGCCGCAACTCCTCGACCTCTTCCGGTGGTAGATCGCGCAAAAAGCGGGAGGCCATGGCCATTCTTTCGCTACCGTGCAGGCGACGACTCTCGGCGTAACAAAGCACCAGCTGCTGCATGGCGCGGGTCATGCCCACGTAGCAAAGCCGCCGCTCCTCGGCCAGGCCCGCCGGGTCTTCGAGGCTGCGCTGGTGGGGGAACAGCCCCTCCTCCAGGCCGACCAGAAAGACCAGAGCAAATTCCAGGCCCTTGGCGCTGTGCAAGCTCATCAGCTGCACCGCATCTTGCCAGGCCTCGGCCCCACCCTCGCCTGCCTCGAGGGCGGCATGGGTGAGGAATTCGCCGAGGAGATCGCCGGGTACTGGGTTCAGCTCCCGCAGACCCGCCGAACTGTCGCTCAGGGCAAAGGTGCGCGCTGCGTTGATCAGTTCTTCGAGGTTTTCCAGACGGCCCTCGCCACGATCCCCATCACGGGCGTGCCAGTCGCGCAGGGGGACTTCGGCAAGGACCAGGCTGACTTGTTCGTCGAGGCTGCGGTCGCGGCATTGTTCCGCCAACTGATCGATGAGGTTCAGGAAGGCCTGCAGCTTGGGCTGCTGCAGTTCGCCTGCCGCCTGCCACAGGGAGAGGCCACGCTCCTGGCTGTGTTGGCGCAGACGCTCGAGGGTAACGGCGCCGATGCCGCGCGCCGGCAGGTTGACCACCCGCTCGAAGGCGGCGTCATCGTGGCGGTT
>JAWNZB010000071.1:0-11564 GCA_038447835.1 Candidatus Igneacidithiobacillus chanchocoensis
GGTTATCTTCATTAACCAGATTCGCATGAAGATTGGCGTCATGTACGGCAGCCCGGAAACCACTACCGGCGGCAATGCTCTCAAGTTCTATGCCTCGGTACGCCTTGATATCCGTCGTATCGGCGCCATCAAAAAGGGTGACGAAGTGATGGGTAACGACACCCGCGTCAAAGTGGTCAAGAACAAGGTGGCACCGCCATTCCGCGAGGCGGAATTTGCGATTTATTATGGCGAGGGTATTTCGCGGCTATCGGAGTTGGTGGATCTTGGCGTCAAGTTCGATATCCTTGAAAAAAGTGGTGCTTGGTATAGCTACGGTACGGAACGGATCGGACAGGGCAAGGACAACGCCCGCCAGTACCTTAAAGAGCATCCGGAGCTTGCCAAGGCCATTGAAGACAAGGTCCGCGCTGCGGCCTTGGGCCACCCCCTGGCCTTTGCGGAGGAAGTGCCGGGGCTCGTCGAAGCCGAGGAATGAGTGACGCCGAAAGCGCTGTCGAGGCGGCCGCCCTGCGCTTGCTGGCGCGGCGGGAATATGCCCGTGCGGAGCTGCGGTCGCGCTTGTTGCGTCAGTTTGCCGCGGAACTGATCGACCCGGTGCTTGCCGGTTTGGAAGAACGCGGATATTTAAGCGACGCCCGATTTCGGGCCGCGCGTATGCGCAGTCGGGCGGCGCGCGGGCAGGGGCCCTTGCTGGTAGCCAATGACTGGCGCGCAAGTGGGGCGGGAGAAGATCGCGCCTTGCTCGACGAAGTCGATTGGCTGGCGCAGGCGCAGCAGCTCCTGCGCAAACGTTTTGGCGACGAAGCACCCGCCGACCACAAGGAATGGGCGCGGCGGGCGCTTTTTTTGCAACGGCGCGGGTATCCCGCAGAATTGATTCGCAACGTATTGAAAAATTGGGAAGTTATTGCAGATGGGGATTGACCCCGCTGCCTCAGCCACAGGGAGTCGCATGAAGTCAGCAGCCATCCGTTCCGCCTTTCTGGACTTTTTTGCTAGCCAAGGGCACCAGATTGTGCCCAGCAGTCCCCTGGTCCCGCGTAACGACCCGACGCTGCTCTTCACCAACGCCGGCATGGTGCAATTCAAAGACACCTTCCTCGGCCTCGAGTCCCGCCCCTACCAGCGCGCTGTAAGCACCCAACGCTGCATGCGGGCGGGGGGCAAACACAACGACCTCGAAAATGTGGGCTATACCGCGCGCCACCATACTTTCTTCGAAATGCTCGGTAATTTTTCCTTTGGTGACTACTTCAAGCGCGAAGCGATTCAGTTCGCTTGGGCCTTCCTCACCCAACGACTCGGCTTGCCGACAGAAAAACTCTGGGTGACGGTCTACGAAAAAGACGACGAGGCGGCAGCAATCTGGCTCGACGAAATGGGTATCGACCCGCAGCGTTTTTCCCGCTGTGGCGATAAGGACAACTTTTGGAGCATGGGCGACACCGGCCCCTGCGGGCCTTGCTCCGAAATTTTTTACGACCACGGTCCGAGTATTCCCGGTGGACCTCCCGGAAGCCCGGAGGCAGATGGCGATCGCTATATCGAAATCTGGAACTTGGTGTTCATGCAGTATGATCGCGATTCCTCCGGCGCCCTCACGCCCTTGCCCAAGCCCTCCGTCGATACCGGCATGGGTCTCGAGCGCCTGGCGGCGGTTTTGCAGGGGGTGCACAACAACTACGATACCGATGTCTTCCAGCCATTGATTGCGGCAGCGGCGGAGATCGCTGGCGTGCCCTACGGCCACAATGCAGCTACCGACACGAGCCTACGGGTGCTCGCCGATCACATCCGCGCCTGTAGTTTTCTCATCACCGATGGCGTCATGCCGAGCAATGAAGGGCGCGGCTATGTGCTGCGACGCATCATTCGCCGCGCGGTGCGGCACGGACGTAAGCTCGGAATCGAGGATGCTTTCTTCTACCGCCTCGTTGCCCCCTTGGTGCTGAGCATGGGCGAGGCCTACCCCGAACTGCGCCAGGCGCAGCACGAGGTATAGCGCCAACTGCGGCGGGAGGAAAGCAAGTTCCGCGAGACCTTGCAGCGCGGCCTCGACCTGCTCGACGAAGCCATCGCCAAACTTCCGGCAGGGGCGCCAATTCCTGGCGAAGTCATCTTTCGTCTCTCGGATACCTTTGGTTTTCCTGTTGATCTTACTGCCGATATCGCCCGCGAGCGTGCCCTAGAGATGGATTTGGCGGGCTTCGAGACTGCTCTTGCCGAGCAGCGAGAGCGCTCACGCGCAGCATGGTCTGGCAGTGGCGCTGTCAAAACCGAGCGGGTATACCACGACCTTGCCATGCAGCTGCCGGCAACGGAATTTCTTGGGTACGGCGGCTGCGATGGCGCCGGTCGCGTACTCGCTTTGCTGCGCGGTGGTGCCGTAGTAGATACCTTGCAGGCGGGTGAGGAGGGTGCCGTCATTCTCGACCAAACCCCGTTTTACGGAGAGTCTGGCGGCCAAGCGGGAGACCGCGGAATCCTTTTTCATGGCCAGGAGCTCTGCTTTCGGGTGACCGACACCCAGAAGCCCGTACCCACGCAAATAGTGCATCTCGGTACCCTCGAGCGCGGCAGCATCCGCGTCGGCGATATCCTGCAGGCCTCTGTCGATGCGGCGGCGCGCGCGGCCACGGCGGCGCATCACTCCGCGACCCATCTTCTCCATGCGGTCTTACGTCGACGCCTGGGCGCGCATGTTCAGCAAAAGGGCTCCCTGGTTACCGCGGAGCGTCTGCGCTTCGACTTTAGCCACCCCGAGGCTTTGGGGCACGAAGAACTGCAAGCCATTGAGCGTGAAGTGAATGCCGCCATTCGCGCCAATGTCGCTGCAGAAACCCGCGTTCTGCCCCTCGCCGAGGCGCAAGCCCTGGGCGCCATGGCCCTCTTTGGCGAAAAATATGGGGAAGAAGTCCGCGTCGTACTCCTCGGCGAGCACTCCCTGGAATTTTGCGGCGGGACCCATGTGACGGCTTTGGGGGAGATTGGTGTCTTCAAGATCCTCGGCGAATCGGCCGTGGCTGCCGGGGTGCGGCGCATCGAGGCGGTCGCGGGGGAGGCCGCCCTACGTGCCATTCAGCAGGATGAGGAGCGCCTGCGTGCAGCAGCAGCCTTGCTCAAGACGGCGCCGGCAGAACTCGACCAACGCCTGGCGCAGACCCTCGAACGGCTGCGGCAGCTGGAGAGAGAATTGGAGCGCAGCCAACGCGAGCGCGCCAGCTCTGCCGGCAGCGATCTTGCCAAAAAAGCGGAGCGCATCGGCGAAGTTCCGGTGTTGCTGCAGCGCCTCGACGGCATGGACGCCAAGGCCTTACGGGAAGTGCTCGATACGCTGCGATCACAGCTCAGCACCGGCGTGATCGTGCTCGCTGGCGTTACCGGCGACAAGGTCTCTCTGCTTGCCGCCGTCAGCAAGGATTTACAGAGTCGGGTCCATGCTGGCGACCTCGTCAACGTAGTCGCCCAACCGCTGGGTGGCAAGGGGGGTGGCCGACCGGATATGGCGCAAGCCGGCGCCGGTCAGCCCGAGGGTCTCGACGCCGCCATGGCAGAGGCAAAGAACTGGCTACGAGACAAGCTCGCCTCGTAGCCCGCGCTTGATCCCCGTCTTTTACTGATTTTGCCAGTCTCGCCCGTGGTCTGGACGGTGGCCGTCCGGACCACGACCTGGGCGTGGCCCTTCGGGACGGCCATGCTCCCCGTGTGGGCCCTGCGGACCGGGACGCCACTGCGGTCCGGGCTGAGGCGGGCGGCCATGCTCCGGCCCGTGGGGACGATACTGGGGCGGCGGTGGCGGCAGGGGGCGCTGCTGCGGACGGAACTGTCGCCAGTGCGGATTACGGGCGTGGTATTCCGCTTGCCGTTGCAGCTGTGGCCACCCCCGCGGCGACCAGCGACGTAGGCCCGGCGGTGGCGCCGGAATGGGATGCCATGGGCCGCGATAGGCAGGGCCGGCCCACCAGCGGTTGCTGTAAAAATAATAATAGCTGGAGCCCGTATAAAAGATTGGCTGCTGGCTACCGTAGGCGGCATAGACGCCAAGTTCAGGCAGCCAAACCATCAATGGCGGCGCGGCCAGAACCGGCGCTGGATAGCCAACGATCACCGGAGTGGTGCCGACGTTAATTTGCAGATCTACCGGCTCGGCAGTCGCCAAGTTGGCGCTGATTAAGCAGACCGCAGCCAAAATCGCCGTCGAAAAAGCCATTTTTGTCATCGTATTCTCCTCCTCTCAGGAGACTGTCGTTGGTCAAAAGACGAAGTTCTGCGCTATGCTCTTCGCCGTTGCTAGGCCACAGCATAGGGCTTTGTGGTCAGAAAGCGAGTGTCGAATTGTGAGCATTCATGAAACTCCTGGTAACAGCGCATGCTAACGATTGCTGAACTGGAGCAGTTACTCCTGGCTACGGCGTCGGGCGACCAGCGTGCCTTTCAGCGCTTTTACGACGCGACGTCGGCGCATCTGTATCCCGTGGCCTTGCGTATTCTTCGGGAAGAAGGGCGAGCAGCAGATTGTCTGCAAGACGCTTTTCTCAAGATTTGGTTGAAGGCAACGGATTACCAAGCGGGTCGCTCACCCCTCGCTTGGGCGGCGGCTATTGTGCGGTATCAGGCCATCGATGTGCTGCGACGCTTCCCGAAGGACGAACCCGGCTGGGAAGAGCCGGACTGGGAGCGTGAGGAGTGGGGAGACGATGGCGAACAAGCGGCCCTCTACCCTGCCGAACGCCAGCGTCTGGAAGACTGTTTGCAGCATTTGTCGGCAGAGCAGCGGCAGGCGATTGTGCAAGCCTTTTATCGCAGCTCCACCTATGAGGAGGTGGCGAGTCATTTTGGGGCTGCATTGGGCACCGTTAAGAGTTGGATTCGTCGGGGGTTATTGATTTTGAAGGATTGTCTGCAGCATGAATCTGCGTAAGGATCCGCAGTTGGCGGAACAGCTGGCGGCAGCCTATGTGCTCGGTAGTCTGCGCGGGCGCGCACGGCTGCGCTTTGCTCGTCTCTTGCAGCAGGATGTCGTCTTGGCGCAGATGGTCGCGCGCTGGGAAGACAAGTTGCTTCCGGCCCTGCTTCCGGCTCGCTCGCAGCCGGCCCCGGCGCGGGTGTGGCACTCCATCCGGGCGGAGTTGCCGGTTTCGCCCAAAGCCGTGACGGTGATGCCGGCACCCCGACCCTGGTGGCGTCGTATGCTGGTGTGGCAAGGCCTCAGCGCTGCTTTTGCGGTGGCCTTTGTTGTGCTCTGGCTATGGCCCAGCAGCCCGCAAATGCCGATGATGGCGGTAGTCAACAACAGCCAAGGCGAGGCAACCTGGGTATTCCGTGCCAGCGCACACCACATGCGCTTGGTTACTCTGCGCCAAACGCCAATTCCGGCAGGGAAATCCTTGCAGCTTTGGGCTATTGTGCCAGGCCAAGAGCCTGTTTCCATGGGCTTACTACCCACCCAGACAGGCAAGACGCCGGTCCTTGCGGTGCCCGATCATTTGAATCTGCGTAAGGCGCAGCTGTTGGCCGTTACCCTAGAGCCGGCAGGCGGCTCTCCCACTGGCCAGCCCACCGGCCCCATCTTGCTCAAGGCAACGCTGATTACCAGTTGAGCCTTGCATCTCCATTCGCACGGCTTGCGTAAAAGAGAATGATGACCGTGGTCATCGCAACATGTTTTCGAACCCATTCGGCAGGAGATTCTCATGCAAGATTCTACACAGTTTGGCGGTAACCGTCGGGATTTTTTAAAGAAAAGTGCGCTTTTTGGATTGGGGCTGGCCGCTGTAGGTAATCTGGTGCTGCCCACTACGGCGCGGGCCGCTGGCATGGCAGGAAGCAGCGAAAGCCACGATCTGGGTATTCTTAACTTTGCCCTCAACGCCGAGCATCAGGCCATTGCTGCCTACCAAGTTGGTGCCGACAGTAAGCTTTTGAAGCCCGGCGCCTTGAAGCTCGCCCTGCAATTCCAGAAGGATCACGAAGCGCATGCCGATGTACTCGCCGAGACCATCAAAAAGATGGGTGGCAAGCCGGTGGCTGCCAAACTGCCGCTGACCGCCTCCATGGCTGATCTGGCCAAGGCCTGGGGCCTACCCGTCGCTAAGTTGAAGAATGAGGCGGATGTTTTGCACTTTGCCGCTGGTCTCGAAATTGGTGCCGCCAAGGCCTATCTGGGTGCCGTCAAGCAGTTCAGTAATCCCGAGTTGGCACACGCAGCGGCCAATATTGAGGGTGACGAGGCCATGCATTTTGCCAGCCTGCGCTACGCTCTGGGCATGAATCCTGTGCCCGCGGCCTTCATTTCCGCTATGCCGAACGACTGATATCCCCGCGTACCAGCAAGAGGGACGCTGTGGCGTCCCTTTTTTATGTTGTTGGCAGGCGCAGCGCCATCCCCCCGGCGATGAGTGCGCAGAGCAAAATGATGAGTGCCATGGGGACGGCGCTGGGGATGGCAATCAGGCCAACGCCCATGGCGGCGACGGCGGCGCTGGCAAATTGTAGGCTGCCGAGGAGGGCGGAGGCCGTGCCCGCCTGTTTGTTCTGGGAATTCATCGCCAACGCCATACTGTTTGGCGAGACCAAACCAATGCTGGCCACATAGAAAAAGAGCGGGATCAGCAGTCCAGGCAAGCCGCTGGCCGGAATTAGGCTGGCAGTAAAAAGAAATGCCGCCGCAACAAACTGTACCAGCATGGCTATCCGCAAGAGTTTTCGGGGAGCATAGCGCCGATGTAGGCGTCGATTGAGTTGGGAAAGGATGATCAAACCAAGCGCATTGCCGCCGAAGATCCAGCCAAAGACATCTGCCGGGATATGGTGCAGATCGATAAATACGAAGGGAGAACCGGCAATGTAGGCAAACATACCGGAAAAACTTGCTGCCAAAATGATGGCATACGAACGAAACTGTGTATCGCGCAACAGTGCGGCAAAGCGCGTAAAAATCGCCACAATATGCAAGGAATGGGTAGGATCGCCGCGATGTCCGGGGGGAAGCAGTGTCGCGCTCGCGAGCAGGCTTAGCGTGCCGAAGGCTGCGAGCAGCAAGAATATAGACTGCCATCCGAAGAAGAGGAGCAGATAGCCGCCGAGCAAGGGCGCAAAAATTGGGGCAACACCCATCACCAAGATCATGCGCGCAAAGATATGCGCCGTTTCCTCGGGCGGAAACAGATCGCGGACCAGGGCACGACCAATCACTGGTCCTGAACAGGCGCCAATACCCTGCAGGAGTCGAAAAATAGCTAACCAAGAAGCGCTTGGAGCGAGGGCGCAGGCAATAGAGGCGGCTATGTAGAGCGTTAGCGCCAGGAGCAAGGGCCACCGCCGTCCGAACCGATCGCTAACGGGACCGAGCAAGGCTTGCCCACCCGAGAAGCCGATAAAAAAAGCCGCCAGACTCAGCTGGATAGCGAAAGCATGGGTGTGAAATTGCTGCTGTAGAGTCGGCAGGCTGGGAAGATACATATCGATGGATAGAGCGCCAAAGGCACTCAGGCTGCCCAAGAGAAAAATGCTGCGGCGGGGATGGAAAGACATTTTCAAATGATCATGTGCGGTAGCAAGAAATTCGATGATATCATGAAATTTATCTTTGTCACATATTTCTGATTTATAGAAATTCATGATTTATTTTTGACAGGCATCGTTTTTCGTTGTTAGCCTGAAGGCGAATTCACGGAAACAAGAGGTGATGATTATGAAGAAAATTCCTTATATTGCTGCGGTGACGATGTTGCTTGTGTTGGGTACGGGGATGGCGCTGGCTAATACCAGTGCTGTAGTCAGCGGAGTACCTGGCAAAGTAAATCATCAAGAGATGCAAAATTTTGCCAAATCTATTAAGAAAATCGAGCCAATTGATGCCAAAGCGCATGCAGTGCTCACCAACGATAGTCTGGATAGTACGGCAAAATACCAAAAATTAGCAGTCTACAACAAGCAGATAAAAGACGTTTTGGCAGACAATCATCTCACCCCAGAGCGCTACGAAATGCTTCTACGTAAAGCTGAGACTAACAAGAGCTTTGCGCAACGTACGGAAAAAGCACTGCACGCAACGGGTTGAGATCGCGATCCCAGATTGCCCCGGCTTGCCGGGGCAATTGTTTACGCAGGCTTTAGGCAGGCAAAAAGGGATAATCAGTGTATCCCTTTGCGCCAGGCGTATAGAAGGTGCTGGAGTCAGGAGTATTATAGGGGCCTCCGCGATGGATTCTGGCGGGAAGGTCGGGATTAGCTAAAAACAGGGTCCCAAATGCTACGGCATCGACTATTCCCGCCTCTATGGCAGCACTGGCTTCCTCCGGAGTGTAGCCCATATTGGCAATGAGGATGCCCTCATACTGCTCGCGGATGGGAGTCAGGACATCGCCATGTTGCTGGTTGGCAAAATCCCCACGCATCACGTGCAGGTACGCCAGAGGATAGACGTTGAGCCGCTTTGCCAGCCAGCTGAACAGTCCAATCGGATCACTGTCGCGCATATCATTGAAGCTATTGAGTGGCGAAACGCGTAAGCCAACACGACCCGCTCCCCATACTGCAATCACCGCCTCGAGAACTTCCAGCAAAAGCCGTGCGCGGTTTTCTTGAGCTCCGCCGTAGGCACCGTTGCGCTGGTTGCTACCGTCGCGTAGAAATTCATCGAGCAGGTAGCCGTTAGCGCCGTGCACCTCGATACTATCGAAGCCAGCGCGTAGCGCATTTTTTGCCGCCATGGCGAAGCCTGCAACAATTTCCGGTATCTCTGCATCGTCCAGTGCGCGCGGCACCGTATAGGGTTGTTTCCCTTTGGGTGTGTGTACCTCCTCGCCCGCAATGGCAATGGCACTGGGGGCAACGGGCACGGCGCCTTCGTTGAGATCGGGATGGCAGGCCCGACCACCATGCCAGATCTGCAACACGATGCGCCCGCCCTTGGCGTGTACGGCATCGGTCACCTTTCGCCAACCCGCCACCTGCGCCTCGGAGTGGATGCCCGGCTCGTGCCAAAAAGCGGAGCAACCTGGCATGGCCATGGTGGCCTCTGCAATGAGAAGGCCAGCGCTGGCGCGTTGAGCGTAGTGCTCTGCCATCAAATCGCCGGGAACGTGTCTAGCCTCGGCGCGGCAACGGGTTAAGGGTGCCATCAAGATCCGGTTGGGCACCGCGATGGCACCCATCTGCAAGGGGGTAAATAGGTCGGTCATCTGTTACCTCGTGGTTGCGTCAATAAAAATGGATGGGAGTCCAATCGTTGTGCGAAGAAATACTCCCTGCACTATGCTTCACAAGCGGCCACGCCGGCTGGTAGAGGCGACTAGCTTCGGCTGACCGCCTGCAATCTCTCGACTAGGGTTAATACCAACTGCTCGGTATGTAAGTCTACGCGCAAGGAGGCGACGATGAAAGTCGGATTTGTCGGACTGGGACAGATGGGCGCGGGGATGTTCGTGAGGACTTGCTGTTACTGATGCATTTTTCCGCCCGGACTACCCGCAAGATAGAGCGTTGAGGTCGAGCGGACAGAGCCGTTTCGTAGACTAAAAAGAGCATAATTACAACTTACTTTGATTAACTTGCTTTTAAGAAATCGCCCTCCAGGGCATCGCTGATTGCAGTTACTTTAGCCGCGCTGCTTGCCAATTCTTTCACTAAGATGCAGAATCTCGTGGCGGTGACAAAAATTCAATAAAGGAGGAGCAGTTCATGATTTCTGAAGCTACTAAGCCTCGTTCGTCGCTGCGGCAGTGTGCCGAACGTGTTAAAGCGCTACGCTGCAAAAATTTGATTGCAGTTTTGGAACATCCTACCGATCATAAAAATTTTGGGGCTTTTGTTCGCAATGTTAATGCACTAGGTGTTGAGAAAGCGTATTTGGTAAGTAATAAGAAGTTTCTTCCAGAGGATTGGGAGGGGATGCGTGAAAGACACTCTTTGATCCAATTGTCAGCTTCTGCGATCAAGTGGACGTTCGTCAAAGTTTTTAAAGAAACGGGTGATTGTCTCGATCATTTGGAACGCAACGGATTTGTCTCTATCGTGACCAGCCCGCATCAGAAAGGTAAGGAGAACGTGATCCTTCATGAAGGTGATTATACGGTGTACAAAAAACTCGCGGTTTGGTTTGGAACTGAGGGTGCGGGTATCAGCGACGAAGCAATTCGGCGTAGTAAGTTATGTGTAAATATTCCTATGGCTGGGATAATAGAGAGTTTTAATTTAGGCACAAGCTCTGGAATTGTGCTCTACGAGGTTGCCAAACAAAGACGGCTATATCAGGAGTTGATGCGAGCGCGTCCCAGAGAAAAAGCTATTAACCAGTCATCCTAAAATCCCTGAAATTCTACTTCTTAAAGCCGGATCTGGTGGGGCTTCTGTAGTGCGCACCTGTTCTGGCTTTAGATGTCTGTTCTGGTTAATAATATTGATTTTTCCGGTCTTTGTTTTACTCTTCATTTAATCTTTATTAACTGCTGTTCTAAGAAAATTTTTGGTGGCAGGCCGCAGTATTCATTCTCACGGCAATATGTTCGATTCCATTTAACTCCGGACATTATCATCAGTGGGCCTTCCGAAAGGTGAGATTGATACGTTTTTCGCCTACGAGGGGATGCTCGCCAGCCTTCACGGGGGCTATGCCATGGTAGTGGAGTCGCGTTTCAGCGCCCCAGATGAGAACATCGCCATGCGTAAGTAAGATTTTCTGCGTCGGATCGGTACGTTTCTTCCCACCCCAAAGAAAAGTTGCCGGCAAACCAAAAGAAAAAGATACGATGGGTGCCTGGAAATCCTCCTCGTCGCGATCTTGATGTAGACCCATCTTCGCGCCGGGTGCGTATATATTGATTAGGCAGGCATCGGGGTGGAATTCCGGATACCCGGCTTGGGCTGCCGCCTTCGTGGCCAGTTCGGCGAAAAGTTTGGGCAGGGGCGGCCATGGCTTTTTGGTCAGAGGATCTTCCGCTTCGTAGCGATAGCCGCGTCGGTCCGAAACCCAGCCCCAGGTTCCGCAGTTGCTCATCTGGGCAGAGAGCGTTTTGCCCCCAGGTGTTTGCATCTGACGCAATGGAGCTTGTGCCCATATGTCTTGCAGCAGCTCCAATACGGTTGGTGCGGACTTGCACGCCCATCTACGCAAAATCATCGCCCCGGGCTCCAAGACCTCGATTGCCGATGACGATGCCGGCGAGGTCTCGTCGAATAAGTCCGTGCTCCCAGTCAATGAATGCCACATAGATCCAACCCTCCCAGGTCGAGACGTAGGTGAAATCTCCCACCCAGAGCTGGTTGGGCTGCTCGGCGCGAAAGTCTCGCTGCACCAAATCCTGCGGACAAGGACGTTGTTGGTCTGGGATTGTCGTTCGTTGCCGCTTGCCGCGTCGGACCCCTTGCCAACCTTGAGAGCGCATCAGGCGCTCGACGGTACAGCGTGCCACCGTGACTCCCTCCTTGCGCAGTTTGTGCCAAACCTTGACGGCTCCGTAGACCCGCCGGCTCCCTTCCCAGACCGAGGGGATAGCGGATAAGAGCTCCTCATCTCGCCTGGCTCGCCGGCTTCTCAATTCGGGATGTCTCTGGCACGC
>JAWNZB010000181.1:0-2088 GCA_038447835.1 Candidatus Igneacidithiobacillus chanchocoensis
GGAACGAAGTCGGCGGCCGCCAGTTTGCGCTGCACCGCGCGCAGCACAATGCCCAGAATCGTGCGCTGGCGTTTGACGGTGTGCTGCAGACGGCGGAACGGCCTGGCATGGGCGTAGCCGACGGCCTTGCGCCGCAGCGCCTGGCCTTCCCTGGCATAGGTCTGCTTGAGGGCGATGCCCGCGCGCCGCGCGGCGAAAGCGCCCGATCTGGGTGGCATCGCACGGCAGGCGGTGCGCAAAGTAGGCGCGCCCGCTGAAGAACTGCCACAGCACGTTCTCGCTCCAGCGCACCACCAGATCCTCATCACTCAGGTTGAAGGTGTGCTTGAGGTAGAGCAGACTGATCATCAGCCGCAGGGGCAGCCGGGGGCGACCGGCGGCGCTCACCCCTGCGCCCACCAGCGCTTGGGTGGGGCCGAACAGGTCGTGCCCTTCAAGGACGGCGCCCGAGCGCGCTGAGCGCGCGAACTTGACTGCCACCGCCTCCTCCACCTGGGCCCACGGCAGCCGTGTGGCCAGCACCGCCAGGGGATCGTGCAGGTTGATCATGGCGTCGATGCGGCTGCGGAAAAATCGGGCGTGGACATGCGCAAATCCCTCAGAAATCAGTTTCTCCAATCACGTTTCTCCAGGGATTCGGTGCACAGTAAAACCACAAAAATGTGAGCATTCATGCGGGCGGGCGGGGTTTTGCAGGGCCGACTTATTACTAGCGGGCTCGATCTCCATCGCGTCGTCCACCGCTTCGGATTTCAGCTTGGGGCCGCCTTCGCGGCCTGGATCGGTTCGTTGCGCCCTTGCTGCTGGCCCTGCCGAGGGTGCAGGCACGCAGTCCACTGGTGGCACTTGCGGCTGCATTCGCTGATGCCGTGCCCGTTTGATAAAAACGAAACCGTTCTAAATTTTTTTCAAACGGTTTCCTGCTCCAGCCGGTTGATCGCATTCCCTGCTTGATCGAGTTGTATAAATACAACGAATTTGCAATTGTACGGATTCGCTTGAATGCGAGATCTCAAAAAATAAGATTCAACATCTCAAACTTTATTGGAGGAAAAGAGATGTCGGAAGTTAATGATATTGATCCAAGGGCACTCATGGATAAGAATAGGATTATAGGTGGCAAAACGCCATTACTACCTGTCGGCAACACCTACTTCTATTATTTAATCTCCATTGGCAAATTTCCAAAACCTGTGAAAATTGGCAAGAGAAGTTTCTGGGTGGCGCGCGATGTTTTTTCTGCTATTCAACAACTCAGCACCGTGGAGAAAGCATGAAAATGGCATCACCCCAAAATCGCATGGGATTACCTGATAGCCCTGCGTCAAACAACAATTTCCTGCGCTCTGTGTTTGATGGCCTCGAGGAGCCACTACGCCCATTCATTCTCGCCTTCCATGGCGCACCAGCCGCCTATAAGAATTGGGCCGGGGTGCCATGGCACAAGAATCAGGCGACCAAGCAGAACGATCGGTTGAACTGGTATTTCACGCTGGCCGCTTTCGAACCGGCTGACGGCATCTACAAGCGGCAGGAAAGGCAGTGCGGCATGATTTTTGGCATCATGCTCGACGACTTAGGCACAAAAGCTGCCCCGCTGGGGCGGCTCGGCGCCAGTCCACCGACCTATGTGATCGAAACGTCGGCGGCTAACTATCAGGCGGGATATCTGTTCGACACCCCGCAGACCGACCTGGCCGCCGTGGCCGCGCTCAATGAGGCGCTGGTGCAGGCAGGGCTGTGCGACCCCGGCGCGAAATCACCTGCGACCCGATGGGGACGGCTGCCATTTGCATCGAATAGCAAGCACACACCGCCGTTTCCCTGCCGCCTGATGGCATTTGAGCCGACCCGGCGCTACAGCATCGCGCAAATCATGGAGGGCCTTGAGCTTGCGCCACCCGTGCCGAAGCGCCGTGCGGCACTACGGCAAACGCGGGCCGAACCGACGACCGAGCACGATGATAGCGACGTATTCACCGCTGCGCAGGATGAAAACCCCGTCCTTGCCGCGCTCAAATTGCGGGGGCTATACAAGGGACTGCTGGGCGTCGGTAAGCACGATGTCACCTGCCCCTGGGTCAACCT
>JAWNZB010000182.1:0-2077 GCA_038447835.1 Candidatus Igneacidithiobacillus chanchocoensis
CTGCATGACCATTCTGCCACCCAGCCTTAAAAGAAAAGGGAAAGACTGAACGCTTTCCCTCGATTGTGGAGCGGGAAACGAGGCTCGAACTCGCGACCCCAACCTTGGCAAGGTTGTGCTCTACCACTGAGCTATTCCCGCATGGGCGCAAAGGTTACCGAGATCACCGGTCCTTGTCAAGATGAACGTCGCTGGCCATCAAGCTGGGCCAGGCGGCGCGCAAGTAGCCTACCATACTCCAGAGTGTCATCGCCGCCGCCACGACCAGGAGGGCAATGCCCAGGTTCCGTCCCGACAGGCCAAACAGAGGTCGTTCGTAGACCAGGAGCAGGATCGAAATCATCTGCGTAGTCGCCTTCGCCTTGCCCAGCCAGGAGACTGCCACCTTCTTGCGCTCCCCCAGCTCTGCCATCCACTCGCGCAGCGCAGACACCGTGATTTCCCGGCCAATAATCACGCTGATAAGAATACCCGCAAGTATCTTTGGCATCTCTCCCGAAGACGCGATGAGCACCAGTGCAGTGACCACCATGATCTTGTCTGCAACCGGGTCCAGGAAGGTACCAAAGGGGGACACCCCCTGATAGCGCCGGGCCAGATAGCCATCGGCCCAATCCGTAATCGCCGCCACCGCAAAAACGCCGGTGGCGGCAAAAGTGCGCACATCGCTCCCCCAGTAAAAGAGCGTCACAAAAATAGGCACCAGCAAGATGCGTAGAACTGTCAGGAAATTGGGCAGCCGTTTTATCACAATCAGGCACGTCCTACGTGAAAGAAATCATATATCCGCTGCGCGAGCTCCAGATGGATACCTTCTACGCGCTGCAAATCCTCTATACCAGCGTCACGAACTCCCCGTAAACCGCCAAATGCGCGTAACAGCGCGACTCGCCGTTTGGGTCCGATCCCGGCGATGCCATCCAGATCAGACTCCTGTCGCGCCTTGCCGCGCCGCGCCCGATGACCGGTAATGGCAAAACGATGGGCTTCGTCGCGTATTTCCTGAATCACCAGTAATACTGGGTCATCATCGTCAAATTGTCGCGCCGCGGCCCATCCGGGAATATGCAGCATCTCCAGCCCCGGACGCCGCGTCGTCCCTTTCGCTACCCCACATAACTGAATACACTCTATCTCCAATACGTCCAAAGCCACTTGCGCCCGGGCTACCTGCCCTGGACCGCCGTCAATAAGGACGATCTCCGGCATGGGCAAACCTTCTTTTTGCAAGCGCGCGTAGCGGCGATGCACAGCCTGCTCTATAGCCGCGTAATCGTCCCCGCCCTGGATGTCCCGGATATTGAAGCGGCGATACGCATGCTTCAGCGCCCCATCTTCACCGAAAACCACACAAGATGCCACCGCCGCTTCACCGCGTGTATGGCTAATGTCAAAGCACTCTACGCGCTGCGGCGCCTCTGCGAGGTCAAAAAGCTCCTGTAGCAGGAGCATACGCCGCCGTCCGGCGGTGGCGGTCTGCGCTCTTTGGCGCAACGCTCCCACGGCGTTGGTGAACGCCAATGCCATCCAGCGCCGGCGCGAACCGCGCTGCGGCTGATCAATCATGACCCGGTGCCCGGCTTCGCTGCTCAAAGCCTCCGCGAGTGAGGCCGGCGAACGTGGCAGCACATTGACCAGCAGATTCCCCGGTACCTCTTTATTACTGTAGAACTGCATGAGGAAGGCCGCGAACACATCTGGCGCACGCACTTCTTCCGTATGGCGAGGGAAAATGGAGCGTCCGCCCAGTTGTCGCCCATTGCGGATAAAACTGACATACACCACCCACTGCCCATTCTCTTGTGCTACCGCCAGCACATCAAAGTCGCCCCCACCCGCCTGCGCCACATACTGACGCTCCTGAATCTTGGACAAAGCGGCGATCTGATCACGGCGCCGCGCTGCCTCCTCGAAATCCAGTTGTTCCGCCGCGGCCTGCATGCGCGCCCCCAGACTGCGGATCGCCTCGTCGCTTTTCCCTTCCAGAAAGCGAATCGTGTCCGTTACGTCGCGTGCGTAGTCCTCCCCGCTGATGTGTCCCACGCAGGGACCGCTGCAACGGCGAATCTGGTATTGC
>JAWNZB010000183.1:0-2074 GCA_038447835.1 Candidatus Igneacidithiobacillus chanchocoensis
ATTGGGAGAACCAGCAACTAGCCCGTCAGGCTCTAGGCGCTCAAGCCGCACGAGGCTTGTATGGTGCAGCAGCAGGGTTAGCGCAAGGGGCGAACGCATCAAACGTACAAGGCATTAGCAACCTGCAAAACGCCGGTATGCTGCCGTATCAAACTTTGCAATCCGGTCTGTCGTCTGTTCTGAACTCTATTGGAACGCTAGGACAGTACGGGCAGCAGGCTAATCTGCCGATCCAGCAGCAGATTGCGGACTACAACGCCTATCAAGGTCTTGGAAGCCCCTCCGCACAAATTGGCCAGCAACAGATGGTCAACCAAGCCAATGCAAATTTTGGTCAGGGTATCGGAAACTTGGTGACAACTGGCATTCAGGCATATCAGAACGCCACCGCGCCTTCCGGCGTCACCACGTCGCTAGGAACCGGGTTCTACAATCCTAACGGATGGGGAAACAGCACAGACTACTTCGTCGGTAGCGGAAGCAGCAGTAACGACGGGCTATATGGGCTTGGACTAGGCGGGTACTAAACATGAACCTGGCACTCCTCAATCTGTTAGGCGGTGCGGGAATGGGCACCGCAGACGCTATCCAGCGGAACATCATCAATCAGCAGAACCAGCAACAGATCAACGACCGTCTTGCTACTGATGCGCTTCTACGACAGATTCAACAAGCCAAACTTCAAGACTACCTGTCTGGTGAGCAGGGCGCAGGTGCGTTTTATCGCTCTCTTGCTGCGCAGCCGTTAGACCCTACGACTGCCCCCGCGCCAACGCCTCCGTCTGCACCTGCACCAGCCCCTGGACAAAACGTCGCGCCAATTCCCCCTTTGGCTACCACGCAGGGCGGCGCGCAACCTGCTCCCCCGGCGGCTGCGCCAACGCCAGTCGCAATGCCTGGTGCTAACTCTGCGCAGTTCACAGCGAACGGCGGGTTCTCCAACGTCCGCACCCCGCAGCAAGTCATGGCTGCTATCCAGATGGGCCTCATGCGCCCGCAGCAGGGCGCGGCTATTCTGCAAGACATGACGAAGCGGGGAGTGCCGGTGTCCATCCCGTTGCCGGGTGCTTCACCGATGGGTTCTCAGCCTGCGCAGTCTGCACCGCCGACAAGCCCTGCGCTCCCTCTATCTGATTACAACAAGGTTCTTGACCTAGCCAAGAAGAACCAGATCGTCAATCTTGCCGGGAACGCAGCCGCGCAGCTATTGAAAGCTAACCCCGGCATGTCAGACCGTCAATTGGGCGCGGCGATGGGCCAGATTTATCCCACATTGATGCAGCAGTCTAATGATGCACTGCGCCTTGTTGGGTTGAGCAACACGGAACTGTTCAAAGCTCTTGACATTGGTATGCGCCAGCAGTCTTTGAATGCGCGGTACCCATACATGGCTAATGGCGGGGCGTACTCGCCAGAATTGGCGCAAGCAGTCGTCAATATGGCAGCAGCAGGCCAGCTAAGCAAAGTACCTGTTGCATTGCGCGGTCTTGCACTTGCCGCAAATCCTGATTTGGGGCAAACAGCATCGCAAGGCGAGGCAAACTTTGCAGCTACTAAAGCGTCGGCGTTGAACCCGGTTTTGGCTGCGCGTACAGCAACTAACGCATGGGCGGCAAACCCCGCGTTAGTTGCTCGCGCCGGTGGTACGGCAGAAGCAAAGGTTCCTGCGCAAATCCAAGCCGCCGTAAGTAAAGCCACAGGCACCGCGCCAATTAACGCCGCTGGTAAAGCATATGGTCAAGTTACAAACCGTTTGGCAGCTATAGAGCCAGCATACGAGGCGATGGACGCCAACTTCCAAGGTCTTATTGACGCGGCCAGAAAGTACGGACTTGGGCCATCAACGCCGATCAACGTAATGCTCAACAAGATGCGGGCAATGAACGACCCGGATTACACGAAATACAACACCTTTATGACGGCCGTGCAAAAAGAATTTGGCAAAGTCATTCAAGCGTCTACAGGTGCGCAGGGCACTAGCGTAGCGGCTATGAAAAGCGCAGAAAACACATTGTCTCCAAATATGACGTTTTCACAGCTACTAGCCGCGCAGGAGGCGCTTAACACCGAAGGT
>JAWNZB010000184.1:0-2068 GCA_038447835.1 Candidatus Igneacidithiobacillus chanchocoensis
TCACACAACACTGCGCATCCCTGCGCATCGCACTTTTCGTCCGACTTTGGCTTTCATACCTGGCTCATCGCCAGATCGATTCAGCACCGTTCAACTCAGCGATCAATCGACTCTTACTTGCCTCTTCTCCCCCGCTTCCCGTCCTCTTTGCCAAAGATTCGTTCGGGTTCAGCGGTTCCCAACTTAGACAGATGCCCTCCTTTTCAGGGTCGGGCGCTTCAGCTACTGCGATTGTTTAGCGGTCAGCTCGGTTTCGTTGCTTGGGTCTAAGACCCTACCCCTTGCGGGTTTCGCCGGAAAAAGATTCCAAAAACTCTCAGCTACCTGCAATCGAAACGTCCACGCTTCATTGACTCCGCCGCATCACAATCTCCAAGACCCTCCCTCACCGGGGTTAGGATTACATGCTTAAGCTATACAGAGACCAGCGACTTCTCGCTGTGCCAGTCGATCCAGGTTTCCCCTCACGACCCTGCGCCATTTCTGGCGCCTCATCAGCCCACATGCTTGGCAGGTGTCCACCGGCTTTCGCCTGCGGCCACCGGGGGGACTAGACCCCCTTTCGCTGCTGTCAGGTACACACCGGTCGCCCGGGTGCCCGTTTCGTTGTCGCCCAACCTTCTGCCTGTGGCAGTCGGATTGAGTCGAAAGGAGCATCTCAGCTCCCAGCGCTCTTCGCAGCCGCGCCAGCCCTGTTAGAGGCACGCGGCTACGTCGGACTAAGCGCACCCTGGCGGGGTGGCCTATGCAGCTTCCACTGCTGTGCTTGGTGTCGTGTCGGCTTGGCGGCCAACGCGACGGTGATCTGTTGCGTTGGCTTGGCGGCCTCGTGACGCGATCAGTATAGGCCAGCCCTTGGCTGGCAGTCAAAACACTAGGAATCTTAGATATACAGAGTTACGCAAAACCGCATTCTGCTATTATCGCGTTTCATGACCCAAGAATCCACGCCACCCATGCCGCGCCGCAAGGGCGCGTCAGCCTATCGCGGCCAGCCTGCAAACGACCCCTTCATCTTCACCCGCAAGACCGTCTACATGCAACGGCTAGGCGATGCCGTCAGAGCCGGTGCGCTGCACTACATCAGCGGCACCATCCCCCTCGCCAAGGTCCCGTTCCTGGTCAAAAAGTTCGCAGCGCGATACCGCATCAATCTTGGCAAGATCGCAGATCATCGCGCCCGTCATGCCGGTGAGGATGTCGCCCGCTGGCTCGGATGGTATGACGAGAAAACTGCGCTGGTTCACTGGGCGCTGTTCTACTTTCCAGGCAAGACGATCTGTCGAGAAGAGCGCTGGCTCAACCCCTTCGATGCGCGCATCCGGCTGACGGGATACGAGCTGGTGCGGATCACAAAAAAGGGCGCAAAAGCGCCCGTGATCACTTGGAAATACACGCGTGAGCAATACAGGTGGCTGCACGATCAGATTGTTTTTTCGATTCGAGGAAGGCAGGACGCCGTGCTCGATCAACTAATCTTTTCCCTTTCAAAATCGCCGGGATTCGCTGGCGTGAGAGAGCAGGTCAAAGGCTTGTGGTCGATTGTCAAAGCGGAGTGGAAGCGCGTCCGCTCCAAGCACGAGCCGCCGCCTAAAATCCCGCCAACCCTAGGCTATGTCCGGCGTCTTCCCGATGTAGGAATGCCTTGGTCACAACTCATGAAAGCATCGAAAAAAGGAACCAAAGATGAGCAAGAAACCCACGAAAAGCCTCTTGCGAAGCGCACCAGAAAAGCCCGCAGCGATACGCTTTTATTGCAGCCAAGCACTAGCAGCGCGGCTGAAGAAGGTTGAGGATGCTGCGGGGAAGATGGGCAAGGCCATAGACCTCGACGGGCCACTGTCGAGGGCGCTTGAGCGGCTTGTCAGCAACACCGAAAAGGAGCTGGAAGCAGGGCTTGCCGCAGAGCTGGCCGCGATGGAGCAGTGAACGCGGATTCTCGAAACTCAGCGCAGCGCACATACGCATTTCGAGACAGGATTGCGAGAAGGGCCGCCCCTCTGGCCGGGTTCTCGATTGGCCGCCTTCTCGAAAACCATCGTTATTGCGCCGACCCCGTGCGCAGGAT
>JAWNZB010000072.1:0-11230 GCA_038447835.1 Candidatus Igneacidithiobacillus chanchocoensis
GCACCGTTTGGGCCCAACAGCCCAAAGAACTCGCCAGGTTGCACATCGAGATCGACACCAGCAAGGGCAAGAAAGCCGTTTTCATAGCTCTTGCGCAGGCTGCGCAGATGGACAGCTGCGGTTTCCGTCATGTGGTGCTCGAGCGCCAGATGCCCTCGAGGCCATAGAGCTGCAACAAGGCCTCCAGGGCCGGTGGCGGATGGAGAACGGTTGCGGGGCTGCCCAGCGCGCGCTGGGCGCTCTGCCAATCGAGCAGGAAGGCCAAAGTGGAGCTGTCGACCTCCGTGTCTTCGGCGAGGGAGAGCTGCGTCCAGGGCTGACGCAGCAGGGCCTTGGCATCCCGACGCAATGTTTGGTCGAGGGAGTCTAGGCGCCAGTCGCCGCGCAAACGCAGACCCGTGGCCCCATCCCGTTCCCAAATTGCCTTAGCCGCCATGCGCCTCGTTTCCGGCTTCTGCCACCTTGCTCCGCAATTCCCGCAACAGGCCCGGAATGCCGCGCTCACTGGCGGTGTTGCCAAAGGTTTGGCGGTAATTGAGGATCAAGCTGACGCCATCGACGTAGATGTTGTAGATCCGCCACTGCTTGTTGGATTGGATCAGGGCATAAATGATCGGGATATCTTTGCCTTGGGCTTGTTCGATGGTCATGTTGACCTGGGCCACGGGCGGATTTTGTGAAATCTGCTGGCTTCCCTGCACTTTCACATCCTGTCCGTGGTACTGATTCAGAGCGTTACTGTAGGTCTTGATCAGCAACTCCTGAAAAAGTTTTGTAAATTCCTTCTGCTGTGCAGCGTTCATTTGCCGCCAATAGCTGGCCATCACGTACGCCGACATGGTTTGAAAGTCGATGTGCGGCACAATGGCGTCGGCAACTTCCTTTTTCAGTGCGGGCGTAACCGGCTTGCCCTCATGCTGCTGCAGAATCTGCAGCACTTGGTGGGTCATGTTCTGCACTACCTGCGCGGCCGCCGCAGCGCCATCATCGGCGGCGTACACTACCGGGCTCAGGGCCAACGTTAGCAGAACTACCGTCAGTAGCCATATGTAGCGGAGGGGATTGATGCTTCGCATTCGCTGTCTCCTTGGGTTTTTAGTGTGTGTTGGTGCCGGAGGAAGAGGAAGTTCCGCTGGCTTTGTCAAAAACCATCTGTCCGATGAGCTGATCGATGTTTACCGCACCCTGGGTGAGGGTAATGGTGCCCCCCGGTTGCAGGTTTTGCGGCATGCCGCCGGGTTGGATGGCAACATACTGCTCGCCGAGTAAGCCCTGGGTGTAAATCGACGCTCCGGTATCGATGGGAAGTTTGATGCGTGGATCGATCTGCATCGTTACCTCGGCGCGAAAGTTTTTCGGATTCATGCCGATATGCGTTACCTCGCCGATCGTCACCCCGCCGAGCTTAACTGGGCTGCGATCCTTGAGGCTGCCAACATTGTTGAAGTCGGCATGCAGCACATAGCCGTTGCCGTAGGCAAAACCCGATAAATTACCGACGCGCAGGGCGAGCACCGCCAGGGCTGCAATCCCCAAGAGCACGAAGATCCCCACCCACCAGTCGATTGCCCGTTGACTCATGATTCGTTCCTCAGCATCAAAAAAGCAAAGCGGTAAGGATGAAATCCAAACCCAATACCGCCAGGGAAGCCATTACCACACTGCGCGTCGTTGCCGCGCCCACGCCCTCGGCGGTTGGGCGCGCCGATATCCCCTGCCACACCGCTATCCAGGTTACCACCAGGCCAAAACACAGCGCCTTGAACAGCCCATTGAGGATGTCGCCGCGCAGGGTAATGTTGGACTGCATCTGCGCCCAAAAGGTGCCGCCATCCACACCCAATACCGGCACCGAGACCAGGTAACCGCCAAAAATACCCACCAGATCGAAGATCACGCAGAGGATCGGCACGACGAAGATACCAGCCCACAGGCGTGGCGCGACTACCCAGGCCAAGGGATTGACGGCCATCATCTCCATCGCTGCCAATTGTTCCGAGGACTTCATCGAGCCAATTTCTGCGGTCAGCGCCGAACCGGCGCGGCCGGCAAAGAGCAATGCGGTTAGCACCGGGCCGAGCTCGCGCAAAAGCGACAGCGCAATCAGGGTACCGAGGGCAGAAGTTGCGCCGAAATGCACCAGGGCATAGTAGCCCTGAAAGCCCAGCACCATGCCGGTAAAGAGGGCGGCAACGATCATCAGCGCCAAGGACAGGACACCAAGGGTGAATACTTGGCGCAACCACTGCCGCAGGCTGAAATGGCGATCGAACACGGCACCGAGGCCACCAAGGAGCAGGCGCGTGGCGCTACCCAGGCGGGGTACCGTCTCCCAGACTACGTGCCCCAGGCGAGGCACAAAGAAATCGCTCACGGCGCTCCCTCCAAACCAAGGTCCCGGGCAAAGCTGTTTGCCGCGGGGTAATGAAAGGGCACTGGCCCTTCGGGTGCGCCTTGCAGAAACTGCTGCGCTAAGGGGGATGTGCTGGACTGCAGCTGCGCCGGCGTGCCCTCCGCAATGATTTTGCCGCTACCGAGGATATAGCCATAGTCGGCAATGGAGAAGGTTTCGCGCACATCGTGACTGACGACGATGCTGCTCGCCCCCAGGGCATCGTTGAGGCGACGAATCCGGCTCGCGATGATCCCGACACTGATGGGGTCGAGGCCGGTGAAGGGTTCGTCGTAGAGGATCAGCATCGGGTCCATGGCGACGGCGCGCGCTAAGGCCACCCGCCGCGCCATTCCGCCCGAGAGCTCGGCTGGTTGTAGATCGGCAGCACCACGCAAGCCAACCGCCTCGAGCTTCATCAACACCAGTTTCTGCAGCAAGGACTCCGGCAAACGGAAGTGACGCCGCAAGGGAAAAGCAACATTTTCGAAGGCGCTCAAATCGGTAAAGAGGGCGCTGTGCTGAAAGAGCATGCCCATGCGCCGACGCAGGGCATAGAGTTCAGCCGTCGGGAGTCGGTGGAGACTTTGCCCGGCGACAATGACTTCGCCGCGTTGGGCGGCGAGGCTACCGGCAATAAGATTGAGCAGCGTCGTCTTACCGCCGCCGCTTGCCCCCATGATGGCCACTACCGCGCCACGCGGCACCTGCAGGTCTACTCCCGCCAAGATCGACCGCTCGCCGCGGGCAAAATGCAGTCCGCGTATCTCGACAAGATTTTTGCTCACCTTGGCCTGTGCTCCATTTGCTTCATGGCAATGATTATAATCGCCCTCGGTGTCGCGAAGCGAATTTGGGGTATTACAGGCGGTGAAAGAGCGCGCAATTCTTACAAAAAAATGACAAAACCTACTGATCTATTAGGGTGTTATGCGTAATTTATTGGGTCTTGCATCGCGCCGCAAAAAGCGTATAGTTGCGGCTCTGTTTCCACGGCACCGAAAGCAGTTACTAAGGGGGTCAGTCCTCGAGAGAATTGGAGCGCGGCATAGCCGGTTCCAGCAAGGTAGGGCATAAAACCAAGTACTGTCTGGGGGTGCACGGGAGCTGCTTCTTAACCTTTTTTGCTTGTTAGGGGGGGCACCGATGCGCTCATTGGGACATCAAATCGTCGCTGACTTTTACGGATGCGACAGCAGTACCTTGTCGGATGTTGATTTTGTAACCGATGCTATGCTTGAGGCCGCTCGGCGTGCCAACTGCACCATCGTCACCCAGACCTTCCACCACTTTTCTCCTTACGGAGTCAGTGGTGCGGTCATCGTCGCCGAGTCGCACCTAGCGATTCACACTTGGCCGGAGTATGGCTACGCCGCAGTCGATGTTTTTACCTGCGGTGATGTCATCCAGCCCGAAGACGCCTTGGGCTTTCTCAAGGAAGCTTTCGGTGCGGCGCAGGTCTCTACCATGGAGATGAAGCGCGGTCAGGTCGAGATGATGGGGGTACCCAGCCACGAGGTACGGGTAAAACCGGCTCTCTGTGCTTGACTAAAGGCGGTATCGCAACGGGCACCTCGTAAGAGGTGCCTTTTTTTATGGCCGCCGAAACGCGCCTTCCTGTCCGCGCAGCAAACGTTGCATATTGCTGCGATGCCGCCACAGTACCCACAGGGCTAGAACTATGACGAGCCAGCGCAGGCTTGGCGAGGCCAGCAAAAACCAAGCGTACAAAGGTGCGGCAATGGTGGCTAGCAAGGCAGAGAGCGAAGAAACTCGACTGGCGGCAAAAACAAGCAGCCAAGTGGCCAGGGTAGCGAGCCCCAGAGCGGGAGACAGGGCGAGCAGAATGCCGAGGGTAGTAGCAACTCCCTTACCGCCGCGAAAGCCAAAATACACCGGGTAGAGATGCCCCAGAAAGGTGGCCAGAGCGACGAGTGCCACCCCCCAGGCGGGCAAGCCTATGAGGCGCGCTAGCAGCACAGGCAGCAAGCCCTTGAAAAGATCGCCAAGCAAGGTAAGGGCGGCAGCTTTTTTGCCGCCGAGGCGGAGAACGTTGGTAGCACCAGGATTTTGCGAGCCGGCTTGGCGAGGGTCGGGCAGTCCGAGGGCGCGGCTAACGAGAATGGCGGTGGCAATGGAGCCGAGCAGGTAGGCCCCCAAACACCAGGGCAGAACCAGCCAGTGCGAGTGAAATTCCAAGAGCGGCACGCCCCCAATGGCAGCCAAGCGCGAAAGCGGTATCATAAAGGATTCGCCGGCAAAGAACAGGCTTTGCCCGGCAGAGGAACGGAGAACCCATGGTGGATACCCTTTTTGTGCGCGAACTCAAGGTACAGACCCGGATCGGGATTTATGACTGGGAGCGCGAGGTCCCGCAAACCGTTCTCATCGATTTGGAAATTGCCGCCGATGCGGCGCGGGCGGCGCGTACCGACAAGGTAGAGGCCACCATCAACTACCAGACCGTCTGTGACCGCTTGGTCGACTACTTGGAGGGGGCCGAAACCGAGCTGGTCGAGACGGTGGCCGAGGAAATTGCCCGCATTGTGCGCGAAGAATTTGGCGCCCCATGGGTTCGCGTTGCGATCCACAAGCCTGCCGCCGTGCGCGGCACCCGCAATGTTGGGGTGCGTATTGAGCGTGGCCAAGCCACAAATTGAATTGGTGGGAGCGATGGGATTCGAACCCATGACCCACGGCTTAAAAGGCCGCTGCTCTACCGGCTGAGCTACACCCCCCAGGGGCCCAAGATTATGCGTTGCCCAAGGTACGAGGGTCAACTGCCTTGCCAGCAGCCGGTGGGCTCCTTAGACTCCTTGGCATCGGGTATGGAAGGGGAGTGATTGCAAATGGCCGTCTCTGTACCAGTTCCGGAATGGCAGGATCCCGAGGCTGATGCCCCCGGGCGAATTGTTTTGGCGGGTGGATGTTTCTGGTGCGTGGAGGGCGTGTATCGAGATCTGCACGGTGTACTCTCGGTGACTTCGGGCTACACCGGCGGCACTGCGGCGGATGCCGATTACAAGCGGGTATGCAGTGGTGCCACTGGCCATGCGGAAGCCGTCGATTTGCGCTACGACCCCAAGGCATTGCACTTTGGCCAGATCCTGCAGGTGTTCTTTGGCGTTGCACACGATCCAACGCAAAAAGATCGCCAGGGCAACGATATCGGTCGTCAGTATCGCTCCGCCATCTTTTTTCTCAACGACGCCCAGGCCGACATGATCCGCGCCTACATCGCCCAACTAGAGCGAGAGCACTGCTTCGACCGGCCCATTGTCACAGAAATCATGCCGCTGCAGGCCTTTTACCCCGCGGAGGACTATCATCAGGATTACGCCCGCCGGAATCCGGAGCAACCCTACATCTGCGCCGTCGCCCAGCCGAAAATCCGCGCCTTTGCACAAATTTTTCCGCAATACCGTAAAAAAGGGGACACATGAACACATCATCTGCTGGATATGATCTCCAACCCCTAACAAGTGCCGAGCGCGAGCACCGAGCCCGGCATCTTTCTGCCGAGGTGCGCCATGTGCTTTTTGAGCATGGCACCGAGCCGCCTTTTTGCGGTGGCCTATTGGAGGAAAAGCGGCAAGGTGTTTTTGTCTGCGCCCTCTGTCAGCTGCCTCTGTTTCGTTCGCAGACCAAGTTTGATTCGGGCACCGGCTGGCCCAGCTTTTTTGCTCCTTTTGCTGCCGACCATGTGCGCGAAGTGCGCGATACCAGCCACGGCATGATCCGCACCGAGATTCGCTGTGCTCGCTGCGATAGCCACTTGGGGCATGTATTCTCGGATGGCCCGGCGCCTACGGGGTTACGCTACTGCTTGAATTCGGCGGCACTGGAATTCTGCGAGCAGGCGCCGGCTCCCGATGGAATTATCTCATCCAGCCGTTGAGGCTGGGTCTGCGAGGAGGTCTTGGTCGAGACCATCGTAGAGCAAATAGAAGCGGGATCGGTGCAGCTTTTGCGCCTTGCTGGCGTAGAGGGCTTGATCGGCGTGACGCAGCAAAATTTCTTCGGAGGCTTCGTCAAAGGGGTACAAGGTGATGCCCAAGCTCGCCCCTATCTGTACCGAGTGGCCATTGCTGAGGGGTATCGGGGCGCGCAGCGCCTCCTCTACGCGCCGTAAGATACCCTCGAGATCCTCCATAGAACGCAGGTCGGTTAGCACCAAGGCGAACTCATCGCCACCAAAACGGGCCACCAGATCGCCCTGACGCAAAGCCGCGAGCAAGCGTTCGGCCACATACTGCAGCACCTCATCGCCGCCAGCATGGCCGTGAGTATCGTTGACGGTTTTGAAGTCGTCGAGATCCATCATGCCGACGGCCAAGAGTCGATCGGCCTCACGATTACGTTGCAGGAGTGTTGGCAGCATCCGTAAATAGCCGCTACGGTTGCTGAGGCTGGTGAGGGGGTCGTGCTCGGCGCGCCAGCTTTGCTCCTCACGCTCTGCCTCGATGCGATTTTTCAAGGCCAACTCATCCAATCCAAAACCCAAGAGCTTGGCCGTGCGAGCCAGGGCGGCGAGTAGGGTATTGTCAAAGTAGTTATATAGGTCACTGGTGACGACTAGGAGCGCCCACACCGTGGCCTCATGCAGAATGGGCACTGCCGCCAGGCTGTTCCAGCCAAAGGCGGCAAAATTTAGTGTCGTGCCTGGGTAGGACGTCTCCTCATCCGTATGGCGATAGTGCAAACGCCCCTCCCGCCAGGCACGATGGAAGGGCGTTGGCGGATCGCGTTGCTCCAGTGGCAGACGTAACTGGCCGAGGAGATGACTGGTCTTACCGGCAGCAGTGAGGGGAACAAAATAGCCGCTGGCGTTTGGTTGGAGGACAAAGGCGGTGGTAAAGAAATCGTTTTCTACCAGACGATGACAGGTGCGACGCAGGATGGTTTGCGGCGAGCGCGAGCGCATCAAGATGTCGCCCTCGCTCAAAAAAATCTGGTAGAGCCGGTGACTACGTTTTAGACGCTCCTGCTGTTCCTGCCGTTCGAGAGCAACGCCTAACATGCGCGCGAGATGCAGAAAGGTGCGGCGGCGCTGTCCGGCCGAAAAGTAGCGGGGAATACGGCTGTAGATGCCGCACAGGGCCTGCTGGGTGCCACCCACATAAACCGGCAGAGCTATGGTGCTGCGCCAAGAACCGTGGCTATGGGCAATCTCTCGCCAAGGTGCAAACAACGGATCCGACTGTAAATCGGCCACCGCGACCGCTTTTCCAGAGCGCCAGGCGCGACCCATGGGGCCTTGTGCCGTAGCGCCCTGGTCGACACGAATATCCACGTGCTCCAAGTAGCTCGCCATTTCAGCGCCAGCAATGGCAATGGCTTCGAGGGTGCCGTTGGGTTGGGGTTTGCCAATCCAAGCGCCGTCTACCCCAGGTAAGAGAACGATTTTATCGAGCATGCGCTGCAGCAATTTCTGCTCATCGGCCTCGCTCAGGAGTAGCAAGTCGATGCGATCGATAATTGCCTCTTCTTCGTCATTGGCCGCACGCATACCACGCAGTTGCTGCACCAGATCCATAGCCAAGCGACGAGTTATTTCTTCCTCTCCCGATTTCGGGAGTAACTCCTGCAAGGCACCGCGCAGATGGGTGGCAAAAAGGCCGCTGGCAAAGACTAGCCAGTCGGCGGGTAGCTCTAGACGTTGGTGGACCGTTCCGACGGCGCGACTGCGCGCATCGCGGGTCACGGCATCGTCTTCCGTTAGCAGCCAGGCAAAATGCTCGCGCTGGGAGTTCTGCAGATGTTGGAGAGTGTCCGTATCGAGGCTGTCGAGATACGCAGCGATTTCGGTTTGCTGCACAAGCTCGGCAAAAGCACTTGCCGCCGCCTGAGCTACCGCCGCGGTAAAGGCCTGCTGCGCTTCGCTAGTCTGATTGCCGCTCATCCGATTACGATTTTCGGTTGCCTTTTACACCCAGGTATCCGACCAAAAACAGGATCGCTGCCATCACCAGTTCCTGAATGGCGGGAATCAGCCAGCCCCGTGGCCAGGCCTGAAAAAAGATCATCGCCAGGGTAACGAGCCCAAGCACCAGAAGCAGCAGGGCGAGTTGGCGCAACACGGCAAAGACGTTGCGGGCGTTCAACACGCCAATCCCGCGCTGAATACCGATCCGCCGTAAAAAGGCGTCGAGAGATTGGGGTGCGACCAGGTATAGAAAAGTAACGAAAAGGAAAGCGAGGACGATCAGGGCAATCAGGACTTCGATAACGGCGAGAAAGTTTACCATAGGGTCTCCTCAGGACTCTTCGCCAGCATCATCCTCCTTGAAGGCGGCTGGATCGAGGTGATACCGACGCAATAGGCGATAAAACTCGGTGCGATTGCGCTGCGCCAGTTGGGCTGCCTGACTCACGTTGCCGCGGGTCATGCGCATGATCTGAATGAGATAGTTCATCTCGAAGCGGCTTTTGGCATCGGCCAAGGACACCACCTCGCCATCGCGGTCGCGCAGGGCATGACGAATCAGCGGTGCGCCAATGCGCGGTGTGGTAGACAACACCACAGCCTGCTCGATGACGTTGGCAAGCTGGCGCACGTTGCCGGGCCAAGGAGCCGTGACCAGCAGCTCCATGGCATCGGGAGCGATGCCGCGTACATCTTTACGATTGCGCAGGGCAGTCTCGCGTAGAAAGTGCTCGGCGAGGAGAGGAATGTCTTCGGCACGCTCGGCCAGGGTGGGCAGTTCGAGGGTGACCACGCAGAGTCGATAGTAGAGATCATCGCGGAAATTGCGCTGCGCCATTTCGTGTTCGAGATCGCGGTGGCTGGCGGAAATTACCCGCACGTCGACGGGGATGGTTTCTGTCGATCCCACCGGACGGATCTGCCGTTCCTGCAGGGCACGCAAGAGTTTGACCTGCAAAGCCAGGGGCATGTCGCCAATTTCATCCAGAAAGAGGGTGCCGCCATCGGCGGCTTGGAAGAGTCCCACATGCGAGCTGGCGGCGCCGGTGAAGGCGCCCTTTTTATGGCCGAAAAGCTCAGACTCCAGGAGTTGTTCCGGGAAGGCGCCGCAGTTGACGGCAATGAAGGGACGATCGCGGCGATTGCTGGCCTGATGAATGGCCTGGGCCAGGAGTTCTTTGCCGGTACCGCTGGCGCCGTGAATAAAGACGCTGGCATCGGCGGCAGCAACGAGTCGAGCCTGATCGAGCAGGGCCTGCATTTTGGCGCTGCGGGTCAGGATGCGCGCCCAACTGTCGTCTCCTTTGCCCTTTTTCCCCTGCGGGGTGGCGGCGGTGAGTTGTACCGCACGCTCCACCTCTGCCATCAATTCTTTGCCATCAAAGGGTTTGGTCAGGAAGGCAAAGACCCCTTGGTTAGCGGCCAGGAGGGCATCGGGAATGGAGCCGTGGGCGGTGAGAATGATGACCGGCAGGGTCGGGTAGTCGCGGCGAATGGCGTCGAGTAAGGCCATGCCATCCATCTCGTCCATCTTCAGATCGGTGATGACCAGGGTAGGATGTTCCACGGCAAGGAGAGAGAGGGCCTCGCGCCCGTTCATGGCGGTGCTGACCTGATAGTCGGCATTTTTTAGGCGCAAGGACAACAGCCGCAAGAGATCGACATCGTCGTCAACGAGAAGCACCTTTGCGGATTTGGCCAACTTATCTTCCTCCCGCCAAGCGTGCGCTCTTTTCAATTTGGATCAATTCGTTGAGTTTACGGCGCAGATCCGCCTCGCGCTGTTGCGACTGGTTGAGACGATTCTGCAGATCGGCCAGCTTTGCCTGCAGATGCTGGTAATTGGGGTCGCCGGCGCGAACGGCGGCGAGCTCCTTTTGCAGGCTATCGACCCGACTCTCGGCCGAAACACAGGCAGCCGTCTCAACATTCTGACTTTTTGCCTGTTCCGCCTGCGCTTGCAGCTTTTCGTAAGCGGCGCGGGAAAGCGTGATCTGATCGCTTGGCTGCGGGGCAGGATGTGGCTGCGCCTTGCTGATTGGCATCTCAGCGCAGGCGCTCAATCCCAGACTCAACAGAACCAGGATGACGGACGGGCAGGCGGACCTGAAAATGCGCCCCGTGTCCTTCGTTGTCGAGTATTTCAAGACTTCCCCCATAGCTCAAAACATATTCCCTAGTGATGGCCAGTCCCAGGCCGCTGCCCTCGATTTTGCCGGCTTCGCTGGCGCTGCCACGATACAGGATATCAAAGATCTTATCGCGTTCCTCGCGTGCCACCCCCGGCCCGGCGTCGATGACGTCGAGGATGGCCTCCTCGCCTTCCTGCCAAAGGTGAACGCGTATGGTAGCGCCTTGCGGCGAGAACTTCACCGCATTGGACAGCAAATTGTCAAAAATGGTGCGGATGCGCTCGCGGTGGGCGGATACCCAAAGGGAAGCAATCTGACTATCCATGCGCAGCCCTTTGCTGCGTAACACCGGCTTGTAGCTCTGCAACAGCTCCTCGAGCACCTCATGGAGGGGGATCGATTGCTGCATACCGGCACTCGCCGTTCCCTCGGCGACGCTAAAGCGCAGCAGGTCTTCGATCAAGCGCTGCAGGCGCAGACTATTGTCGCGCACGATTTCGACAATTTCCTTCTGCTCCGCCCCGAGTCCCGTATTCAGATCCTCCTGCAGGAGCTCTGCGCCCTCCCGAATAGCGGTGAGTGGGGTCTTCAATTCATGGGAAAGCTGGCGCAGAAAGTGGATCTTGGTTGCCTCCAATTCGAGGAGGCGTTGGCGCAGCCATTCCAGGCGATCGCCCAGGGCGGCAATATCCTTGGGGCCGTTCACCTGAATGCTGCTCTCCAAATCGCCGTCACCGAGGCCAGTGATGGCGCGGTCTAGGCGCTTGATGGGACGCGTGA
>JAWNZB010000185.1:0-2055 GCA_038447835.1 Candidatus Igneacidithiobacillus chanchocoensis
GTGGAACGCAGACTCATCGGTTCCGACCGCATCCTGCATCCATCAACCAAGGCGCCATTCAAGAGCACGCGGGAATTTCTGGATCAGGCCAGGCGCAATGCCAACGTGCTGCGCGGACAGCCCGTGCTGTGGTTTCCCTCTGGTAAGGCATCCAGCGCAGGGACGGTAGAGGGCGTGAAAGTCGTCATCGGCCCGGCGTCGGAACTGATCAAGCAGTGCCGCCTGCGCCGGGCTGGGTGGTTTAGCGGATCGGCCAGTCTCGAGGACGCGAAAGAAGGGAAAGAGAGAAGGCCCGAACACGCTCAACGGCGGTGAGGGTAATCGTTCGCTTTTCGCTGCTTCTCAAGGAAGAACGCTGCGCTCATTGCGCTGGATGCGGCATTTCTCGAATGCCATGTTCAGCGCCAGGCAAGCGCATCTTTGATTAGGAGTTCAGCATGAACGATCACATCGAAGCCGACCTCATCAACACCGATGAGGACGGAGATTCTTTCGACACTGGTCGCGCGGGATGTTTGCGCGACCAATACCAGATCTACCTCGCCTGCGCCGATAACGGCAAGGGCGGGGACGTGACAAGGGCCGGGCGGCCGCTCCTCACCTTTGAGGAGTGGCTGTCATGCTAATCGGGGTGGCCGGATACCGCCGTTCCGGCAAAGACACGGCGGGATTGGCGCTGTGGGTCGCTGGGTTCTGCAAGGTTGCTTTTGCGGATGCTGTCCGCAAGGAAGCCTTTGCGGCCCACCCCGAGGCGTCCATGGTGCCAAAGGATGAGCCTTTGGATTCGCTTGGAGGTCGCAGCCCGCGCGACCTGCTTCTCGAGGTCGGCGCCAGACGCCGGGCGGAAGACCCGCTTTACTGGGTCAAGATTGCCCGCGAAAAGATCACGTCCCTGCTCGAAGAAGGTAAGGACGTGGTTGTGACCGATGTGCGTCTGCCGGAGGAGGTGGATGCACTGCGGTCGCTGGGCGCCAGGCTGATCTGGGTCGAGCGCCCAGGCGTTGTTTCCAACGGGGACGTCACAGAGCAGGACATCTCTCTGCTCTGTGATGAAACCTTGTTGAACGCGGGGCAGGAGATCGACCTGCAGCGCCAGGTCATTTCTTTGCTCGGCGGAAAGAGGTGCGGCAATTGCAGGCACTTCAACGCGGACAGGATGGTGCCGCGTTATGGTTTCTGCAAAAAGGCGCCGGACCAGGAGAAGGCTGCAAGGTTGCATACCATTGCATCACACTGCTCCTGGAATGAGCGTTTTTCCCTGCTCGATCAAGATCATGTCGAGCGCGTTGCTGCGTAGGACCTCAATCAACGCCCCGGTTCGCCGGGGCGTTTTTTATTCGCGCGGCAGCAGAAGGGGCACCCTTGGCGCCCACAAGCTCTGGCCAGATGCGGTGCCAGTCATCGGGGCGGAGATCCCACCTACGGACAGCCCCGCCTGTTGCTTGCTCGATGGCAACAGCAGAAGTGGATGAAACGCCCTTCTTCCGGTGCGCCCACTGCGACACCATCACGGCGCGCACGCCTAATTTCCGGGCGAGGTCAGCCCCAGATCCCCTACGTTGCTTGAGATAGGTCATCAAATCCATGGACGAATGTTAGCCTCTTGGCATCATTCCATGCAATGCGTTGGATCTGGCATGTGGTTTTGATGCGGAAGGCGCAGTGCTGCTGTGGCGTGGAGAAAAAAATCATGAATGTTCGCCTCTAGCTATTGACTTATGTTAGCCATCGGTTAATATTCATCCATCGCAAAGCAATCAGGCAGACTCGTTGGCCTGCAGCTTTCCAATCACCCAGCAGCCAGAGCAGGCTGTTGGACTTATGCGCGAGGCCGTCGCAAAAGGCATAAAGGATCGTCAGTGAAGAAATCGCCCCATATGATGACCGCAAGCGGCCGGGACTTTCTGCCCTCGAAAATGAAGCCGGAGGACGTGCGGATCGAGGACATTGCGCACGCACTGTCCCACATCTGCCGGTTCGGCGGGCACACCCGCAAGCATTACTCTGTGGCGCAGCACAGCCTGCTGGTTGCCCGCATCCTCGAGGCCAAAGGTG
>JAWNZB010000073.1:0-11145 GCA_038447835.1 Candidatus Igneacidithiobacillus chanchocoensis
TTTTTCAGTGTTTTGGCGACGAGCGCGGGGTGCGCCGCATCATCCTCACTGCCTCGGGCGGACCATTTCGGGAAACGCCCCTGGCAAGCTTGGCGCAGGTTACGCCGGAGCAGGCTTGTGCACACCCGAATTGGGTCATGGGACGCAAGATTTCCGTCGACTCCGCAACCATGATGAACAAAGGCCTCGAGGTCATCGAAGCACGCTGGCTTTTCGACCTGAGCGTCGATCGCATCTCTGTGCTCATCCATCCGCAAAGTATCATCCACTCCATGGTGGAGTATCTCGATGGCTCGGTGTTGGCGCAGCTCGGCAATCCCGACATGCGCACCCCCATTGCCCACGCCCTGGCCTACCCAGAGCGCATCGATAGTGGCGTATCCTCCCTTGACTTGGCGCGGGGGCCGGCCCTGCAGTTTCAGGAGCCGGATTTACAACGCTTTCCCTGTCTGGCCCTGGCCTTTCAGGCTCTGGCCGGCGGTTCGGCGACCACGGCGGTGCTCAATGCCGCCAATGAAATTGCCGTTCAGGCCTTTCTCGACGGCAAACTGCCATTCCTCGGCATTCCGCGAGTGGTTGCCGCCACCCTCGAGGCGTATCAGCCGCAGCGCCCGGCAGATCTGCAAGCCATAATGGCCATCGATGCCGAGGCCCGTGTCCGCGCCCAGCAGCAGATTACCCTTGCCGGCGCTGCCTGAGCCTGCGTGAATATCCTGATCACCCTTCTGGCCTTTATTGTTGCCGTTAGCATTCTGGTAACCTTTCACGAGGCCGGGCATTTTTTTGTGGCGCGCGCCCTCGGGGTGCGGATTCTACGCTTCAGCGTGGGCTTTGGGCCGGCGCTCTGGCAGCGCCGCTTTGGCGCGGATGCCATCGAGTTTCGCCTGGCGGCGATTCCGTTTGGCGGTTATGTGAAGATGCTCGAAGCAGCGCCGGGGGAGACGGTGCCCGACAGCGACCGCGGGCGTGCCTATAACACCTTGCCTCCTACACGCCGCATGCTCATTGCCCTTGCCGGGCCCGGTGCAAATTTCGTCCTCGCCATTTTTCTCTATGCCGCGGTGGGTATGCTCGGAATTCCCGGCATTGCGCCGATCATTGGTCACGTCGATCCCCATCATATTGTCGCCCAACACAGTACTTTGCAGGCTGGCGATCGCATCGATTCGGTCAATGGGGTGGCGGTCCACGACTGGGAGAGCTTGCGCCAGCAGCTGCTCGCCGCGGCCATGAATGAGCAGACAGCAAAACTTGTGCTGCGAAATGCCCAAGGGCAAGCAGAGGAAACGGCGCTGCCACTGCAAAAACTCCCCAAAGATAGCATTGCCTCTGGGTTCATGACCGAGGTCTTGGGTGTGGGGCCCTATCTGCCGCCAGTGATTGGGCAGGTTTTACCGCATAGTCCGGCGGCCGCGCTTGGCCTGCAGCCCGGAGACCGTATCCTTGCTGTAAGCGGACAAGCCATCTATAGCTGGCAAGATGTGGTTCGCGCCATCGAAAAGCAGGGGGTCCAGCAGACCTCCCTGCGCTGGCAGAACCCCCAGGGTCGCGTGCAAGCAGGGCAGGTGCAGTTGCAGATGATCCTCTCCCAGGGTAAACCCGAGGGATATCTTGGTGTTACCCTCGCGCCCCTGCCAAAGTCGTTGATCGTCCTGCATCGCCGCGGCCTCCTCGCTGCCATAGGGTACGGGGCGCGACAGAGTTGGTCGGTGGCAAGCCTGTCGGTGGAGATGATCTGGCGCATGCTGCAGGGCACGGTGTCCACCCGCAACATCAGCGGCCCGGTGGGCATTGCCGAGGTGGCCGGCCAGAGTTTCGTAGCTGGTGTCGCTCCCTATCTGAGTTTTATGGCCTTGCTCAGCGTCAGTCTGGGGGTGCTCAATCTCTTTCCCCTACCGGTACTCGACGGCGGCCATGTCCTCTTTGCTCTAGCGGAGATCCTCCGCGGCCGTCCCTTGCCGCCAGAATGGATGCAAAAAGCGCAGATGATCGGTATAGTGCTGATCCTGATGCTTCTATTCCTGGCCCTCTACAACGACACTGTGAGAATGTTGAAACCGTGAAGAAAATGCGCCTTCCTACCCGCTCCACCCGGGCCCTGACGCTGTCGGCGGCCGTATTCTGCGCAGCTGCCCTGGTTCCCGCATGGGGCTTTACGCCGTTCACCGTGCAAAATATCGAAATCAAAGGCTTGCAACATATCACGCCGGGCACGGTCTATAACTATTTGCCTATCCACATTGGTGAGTCGGTTGACGATGCCATGGCGCAGAAGGCGGTACAGGATCTCTACTCTACGGGCTTCTTCCAGGATGTGAGCGTCGCGCGCTCCGGCAATGACTTGGTCGTGGTGGTGAAGGAGCGGCCCATCATCGCCAGTATCGAGACGAAGGGCATCAAGGCCTTTTCCAAGGATGAGGTTAATTCTACCCTCAAGGGCATTGGTCTCGAGGTTCGTCATATTTTCAACAAAGCAACCCTCGATCAGGTAGTGCAGGGGCTGCAGCAGCAGTATGAGGGAATGGGGTACTACGATGCGAAGATCACCCCGCACGTGGAAACCTTGTCGCGCAATCGGGTAGCCATCCGTATCGACGTCGACCAGGGCGAGCAGGCGACCATCAAACAAGTGAATATCGTCGGCAACCATGCATTCTCGGAAAGTCGCCTGCGCAGCCTGTTTTCCATTGGTGCGCCCGATGCCTTTTCGTTTTTCACAAAAAATGACCGTTACTCGCAAGAGAAGTTTTCCAAGAGTTTAGAAAAGCTGACCAATTTTTATCTCGACCGTGGCTATCTGAATTTTGCCATCGAATCGACGCAGGTGCAGATTACTCCCAATCGCCGTTTTGTGTACCTGACGGTAAACGTTCACGAAGGGGATGTATACCACGTAAGCAAAGTGAATCTGACTGGTGATCTGGTTCTACCCCGAGAAAAGCTCGAAAAGCTTATAGAAATTCATCCCGGAGAACGGTTCTCAAAGGCAAAAATCCTCGATACCAACAAGGCGATTGGCGACGAGCTGGGCAATTACGGCTACGCCTTTGCCAATACCACACCGGTACCTACGGTTGATCCCAAAACCCATGAGGTAGCGCTGAATTTTCAGGTTGATCCCGGGCATCGGGTCTATATCCGACGCATCAACATCAGCAACAACAACCGCAGTATGGATTATGTGGTGCGTCGACAGTTTCGGCAGATGGAAGGTTCGCTATATAACCGCAGCCTGATTGATCGCTCGAAGTTACGTCTCGATCAAACAGGCTTTTATCAGAATGTTACCACCAAGACGGTGCCTGTGCCTGGCCACCCCGATCAGCTTGATCTCGATGTGGCCGTAGACGAACGGCCAACGGGCTCCTTCAGTGTGGGTGTTGGCTACTCGAACGCGCAAGGGTTTCTGTTTAACGGCTCGATTTCCCAGAAAAACTTCATGGGCACCGGTAATGCGCTATCGTTTTCTGCCAATGTAGGTGGCTTGGGAAGCGCCTTCAATCTTTCCTACACCGATCCCTATTTTACACCAGATGGCATCAGCCTCGGCTTCAATGTTTTCCGCAACGATACCAACCTATCGACCTTGGCGGTTGCACCGTATCAGGAAATAGATCTTGGTGGCGCGGTAACTTTGGGCATTCCAGTGATGGAATATGTGTATGACTACATGTCGTTGGGCTACACCAATACCCATATTACTCTGGATACGGGTACTACAGTAGGCCTATACAACACTTACATTAGTGAATATGGAAACACGACTAATTCGATAACTATCGGAAATGATCTCGTTTATGATAGCACCAACTCACCAATTTTTCCTACTAAGGGCCTTTACAGCAGCCTTTCCTTGAAGGCCGCTGTACCACCGGGTAATTTGCGTTGGTACAAGGCTGAGGTGAAAACCAATTACTATCATCCTTTTACCTCTTGGCTTTCTGGTGGGCTGGGCTTGCGGTATGGCTTCATTAATAGCTATTCCGGTAAGCCGGTACCCTTCTTCAATAATTTTTATCTCGGAGGGCCGCTCACTCTTCCTGGATATCAAACCTATGCTTTAGGTGCCCAGACCTCTGATGGCTATCCCGTGGGTGGTACCCGTGAGCTACTTCTTGACGCCAACTTGTATTTCCCGCTCCCTGGACTGCAAGATAACAAGAATTTCCGTATGAATGCCTTCGTTGCCAGCGGATGGGTGTATGGAGTAAATCCAAATTCTCCTAATTCGCCAAATCAGACTAGCTACTCCAATGGCTATTTCCCTAACTTTGGTGATATGCGCACCACGGCAGGTATCGGCCTGCTCTGGATCAGCCCCCTTGGGCCGTTGCGCCTGTCTTTGGCTATCCCCCTCGACAAGAAGCCGGGTGATTTGACGCAGCCCCTGCAGTTCACCGTGGGTAACGCTTTCTGATGCGTCGTTGTTGGCGTGCCTTCTTCCTGCTGTTGGGTAGTCTGTGCCTGGCGCCGGCGGCGCTGGGGGATGTGCCCAAAATTGGTTTTGTCGACCTCGACAAGGCCTTGCGCGAGCTCCCGGAAGCACAGGTAGGGGCGAAGAATCTCAATCAGCTGGTTGCAGAAAAGGAAAAGGCGATTGAGCAAAAGCAACAGCAGATTGTTACGGCGCAGAAGGCTCTGGAAGAGGATTTTCCCAAACTCAGCAATGCCGAACGGCAAAAGCGTGAGGCGCAGCTCCAAGCCATGGTAATGGATTTGCAAAAGTTGCGGCAGTCGGCGCAAGACCAAATCAATGTGCAACGCAATCAGATTCTCGAAAACATCCAGGCGCGGCTGGTCCGGGTAGTGAGCAAGATCGGCAAGCAGGGCCATTATACCTTGATTCTGAATGACAAAGCGGTTCTATATGTAAGCGGCGCGATCGATTTGACGCAGCAAGTAGTTGCTGCCATGGAAAAACCCAAGGCGGGGAAGGGCAAATGAGCATCCGGGCGCGGCGATCTTTTTTGCTTGCCGAATTGGCAAATGCGCTGGGCCTCGAGTTTCGGGGAAATCCCGCTCTGCGCCTCGACGCCATCGCGGCGATGACAAACGCAACCGAGCACCAGCTGAGTTTTGTGCAGGATAACAAATTTCTGCCCTTGCTGGCGCAAACGCGAGCTGGGGCGTTGATACTGCGTAAAGAGCATGCGCAAGATTATTCTGGCGCGGCACTGTGGAGTAACAATCCGTACCTGAGTTTTGCGCAGGCGATGCAGTTGTTTTATCCCGCAGAAAAACCCTCGTCTAGCATATCCCCGCGCGCCGAAATTGCCGCTGATGTGGAGCTTGGCGCCCAGATACGGGTGGAAGACTTCGTGCAAATTGCTGCGGGCGCGCGGATCGGTGACGGCGCGTGGCTCGAGGCGACCGTGGTCATTGGTGCCGGCGTAGAAATAGGTGCCGGCACCCATCTGTATCCTGGGGTGAAGGTCTTGGCGGGGTCGGTTCTCGGTCCTGACTGCATCATTCACGCCAATGCGGTAATCGGTGCCGATGGCTTTGGGTTCGCTCAGGGCGCTGACGGTTATGAAAAAATCCCGCAGATCGGCAGGGTGGTGCTGGGCGCGCGGGTGGAGATCGGAGCGAACACCTGTATCGACCGCGGTGCCCTTGCCGATACCGTCATTGGCGACGGGGTAAAGATCGATAATCTGGTACAGATTGGCCATAACGTCGAAATTGGCGCCGACACCGTGATTGCTGGGCAGACCGGAGTGGCCGGTAGCACTCGCATCGGTCGCGGTTGTCGCATTGGCGGACAAGTGGGTTTTGCCGGGCACATCGAGATTGCCGATGGCACCGTGATTGCTGGGCAAAGCGCCATTACCCACGACATCCGGCAGGCGGGGGTGTACTCCGGGGTGATTCCCGCGCAGGAGGTCCGCCGCTGGCGACGTACCGTCGCGCAACTGAATCGCCTGGACAGCATTTTACGGCGTCTGCGCGGAGCCGCGGACCCCGCATCCCATTCCTCTTCCTCCTAGGAGTTTGTATGGAAGGTTTTGATATTCATCAGATTCTGCGTCGCCTACCGCATCGCTATCCGTTTTTGTTGGTCGATCGTATTCTCGAGGTCGAGCCCAACAAGAACCTTCGGGCGATCAAGAATGTGACCATGAACGAGCCGCAGTTTCAGGGGCATTTTCCAGATTTTCCGGTAATGCCCGGGGTCTTGATTATCGAGGCGCTGGCCCAGGCCGCCGCGATTCTCGCTTTTGTTTCGGAAGACAAGTACGGCGAAAATGCTGCCGTGTATTTTGCCGGTATCGACAAGGCGCGTTTCCGTAAACCGGTAATCCCTGGCGATCAACTGATCCTTTCCGCGGAGGTGACGCGACGTAAGGCGGGCATGTGGCAGATGGAAACCTCGGCATCGGTGGACGGAAATCTGGTTGCCTCGGCCTTATTGCTGGCTACCCTGCGGGAGCGCGATGCATGAGCGCGCAGATTGATTCGCGCGCTGCGGTCGATCCCAGCGCCAAGATTGGGGATGGCTGCATTATTGGACCTTTTGCCGTGGTGGGCGCGGGTGTGCAACTGGATGCCGGGTGCAAGGTCGGTGCGCATACCGTTGTTGAAGGCCCCTGCCATATTGGCTCGAACAACCAAATCTTTCCCTTTGCTTCCATTGGTACCGCGCCCCAGGACCTCGGCTACCGCGGCGAGGAGACGCGGCTCGAGATTGGTGCGAACAATACCTTTCGCGAATTTGTGACCATCAATCGCGGCACGCTGAAGGGCGGCGGCGTTACCCAAATCGGGTCCAATAATCTCTTCATGGCGTATTGCCATGTCGCCCACGACTGCCATATTGGCGACCACGTGGTCATGGCCAATGCCTCGACGCTGGCGGGGCATGTGACCGTGGAAGATCATGCCATTCTCGGCGGCTTGTCGGCGGTGCATCAGTTTGCTCGAGTTGGCGCCCACGCCATTCTTGGCGGCGGCACCATGGCCGCACTGGATATTCCGCCCTATATGATGGCAGCAGGGAATCACGCCCATTTACACGGTATCAATGTGCGTGGTCTGAGTCGCCGCGGCTTTAGTGGCGAGCAGATTTCCGCCCTGAAACGCGTCTATCGATTGCTTTTTCGTTCCGGAAAGCTGCTCGAGGAAGCGATTGCAGAAATCGAGCAAGAACTTGGGCAGATGGAGGAAATACAACGCCTTTTGGACTTTATCCGTAGTACCCAGCGCGGGATTACGCGACCATGAAGATCTTACGTACTGGGGTGGTAGGTGCAGGACATCTTGGCCGTTTTCATGCACAAAAATATGCGCGCATAGGCAATTTTCAGGGGATTTACGACGTTGACGGCGGGCGGGCGCAACAAATTGCCGAAGAGTTGGGCTGTCGAGCCTTCCCGAGTCTGGAAGCACTGCTCGCAGAGGTCGATGCCATCTCCATCGTTACCCCAACCATGCACCACCATGCGGTTGCCCAGCAAGCCATTGCGCTTGGGGTGCACTGCTTGGTCGAAAAGCCTTTCACTTTTACCTTGGCAGAGGCCGACGATCTCATCGCCGCGGCCGCCAAGCGCGGCGTGCTGGTGGCGGTAGGGCAAATCGAGCGCGGGCAGGTCGTAATGCAATATCTTCGCAGCCAGGGCTTCCCGCCGCCGCGCTCTATCGAGGCAGAGCGCCTGGCACCCTTCAAGCCGCGTTCCTTGGATGTGGACGTCATTATGGATTTGATGATCCATGATCTCGATCTCATCCTGATGCTCGGGGCATCGAGCCTGCAGGAAGTGCGGGCCGTGGGAGTGGCGGCGGTAACGGAGCAGGCCGACATGGCCAATGCCTGGGTGACCCTGGCCAATGGCAGTGTGGCCAATCTCGCTGCCTCCCGGGTGGTGCGCGAGGCAGTGCGGCGCATGCGCATCTTTTGGCCGGATCGCTATGCTTCGGTAGATTTTCTGCAAAATCGGCTGACATTTTATCGGCGCGGGCCGGGGCAGGTGCCCGGTATTCCCGGTATAGCCGAAGAAGTGGTGGAACTGCAGCCGGTCGACGCCCTGGAATATGAAATTCGTACCTTTCTCGATGCGGTGGCAGGGCAAGGCAAGGTGCTCTGCAGCGACCAAGAGGGCAGGGCGGCCTTGGCGGCGGCGCATGCCGTGCGACAAGCCGTCGGCGCCTTTCTATCGCAAACCTTGCACCCCAATTCTCTGGGAGAATCCTAACGATGGAACAGCAACCCATTCCCATGGTCGATCTGCGCGCCCATTTTGCGCCGCTGCGTGAGGAAATCCTTGCCGGTATTGGCCACTTGCTCGATCAGACGGCTTTCATTCTCGGCGCCGAAGGCCGCGCCTTGGAAGCAGAGATTGCCGACTACCTAGGTCTCGCCCACGGTATTGGCTGCGCCTCGGGTACCGATGCTCTCTTGCTCGCCTTACGAGCCCTCGATATCGGTCCGGGGGATGAGGTCATCGTTCCAACCTTTACCTTTATTGCCACCGCCGAGGCGGTGCGCTACGTTGGCGCAACCCCCGTTTTTGCAGACGTAGACGAGCACTATTTTTGTGTGAGCGCCGAGACCGTCGCGCCGCTGATCAGTCCGCGTACCCGCGCCATCATCCCGGTACACCTGTACGGTCAAGCGGCGCCAATGCCGGAATTATTGGCACTGGCCGCAAGCCACAATATTCCCGTCATCGAAGACATGGCCCAGGCCATTGGTGCCCGTTTGGATGGCAAGCGCGTTGGTGGATTTGGCCATATTGCCTGTGTTTCCTTCTTCCCCAGCAAGAATCTGGGAGGTGCCGGCGATGGTGGCATGGTCTTTACCCAAGACGATGCCCTCGCCCAGCGCCTGCGTGGTTTGCGCAACCATGGCTCCTGGCAGACCTATCAGCATGAGGTGCTCGGCTACAACAGCCGCCTCGATGAGATGCAGGCCCTCATCCTACGCAAACTCTTCCGCCAGCTCGATAGCTACAATGAAGGCCGGCGCCGTGCCGCGAGCCTCTACGATGCTGCCCTGGCGGATCTACCCCTGCGGCTGCCGGCGCGCCGCGCGGGGGCAGAACATGTTTTCCATCAATACACCATTCAGGTAGAGGGTCGCGACGCCCTGCGCGCTCGACTGCAGGCCGAAGGCATTGCCAGTGGGGTCTATTATCCCATTCCCTGTCACCAGCAGCAGGCCTTTGCGGATCTGCCCCCGCGGCCTTGCCCAACGGCGGAGCGACTCAAAAACACGGTGCTTTCCCTGCCCATGTTCCCAGAGCTGCAAGCGACGCAGGTGGAGCGCATCGCCGGAGTCATACGGGCGCATCTGCGGAGCGGATGAAGACTGCCTTTGTCATCGCCATTGAACGTTCGGGGGAAAACCTCGGCCTCGATCTGCTGGCCCGTTGCAAACGGGCGGGTATCGAGGTGCGTTGGCAAGGCGTGGTTGGCGAGCGACTGCAAGCCGCCGGGGTGCAGAACATTGCCGATGGCGAGGTGCTCGGCGTCATGGGTTTGGTGGAAGTCCTCCGTCATTATGGCGCGTTACGGCGGCTTTTTCGGCAAATTCAAGCGTATTTACGGCGCGAGCGGCCCGATGCCGTAGTGCTGATCGACCATCCCGCTTTCAACCTGCGCGTTGCCAAGGAGGCGAAGCGCCTGGGAATTCGCGTGCTCTACGTGGTGGGTCCGCAGATTTGGGCTTGGCGGCGCGGGCGGATTGCGCAGATTCGCCGCTCCATTGATGAAATTTTTCTGCTCTTTCCCTTTGAACGCCCGCTCTACCAAGCCGCTGGCATTCCAGCGCAGGTCTTGCCTCATCCCTTGTTGGCGCAGACCCTCGCTGTGCCCGACAAGACAGCGGTGCGCCAAGCCCTGCAACTAGGGGAGCGTCCGCTCTTGGCCTTGCTCCCCGGTAGCCGGCGTAGCGAGATGCAGCGTTTGGCGCGACCGATGGCGGCTGCGGCCTTGGATTGGCAGCGGGCACATCCCGAATGGCAGCTCGCCGTGGCCTTGGCGCGGGAGGAACTGCGCCCCCTCTGGCGCCAGCAGGCCGGAGTAGGCCCGGAGCAGATCTTGGAGTTCTGCGGGCGGAGCACCGAACTCCTATCGGCCGCCGACCGGGTCTTGGTGGCGTCCGGTACGGCCACCCTCGAGACCGCCTTGCTGCGGCGCCCGGCCATCGTCCTCTATGCCATGCAAGGCCTCACCTTTGCTATTGCCAAACGCTTGGTGCGGGTGCCGCACATCGCCCTCCCCAATATTCTCTTGCAGCAACGGGTATACCCAGAGCTGCTGCAAAGCGAAATCACACCCGAGCGGGTGCTGCAGGAACTGGAGCAATTGCCCGTAGAGAAGCAAGAGCAAGCCCTGCAGCCCCTGCGCGAACTCCTCCAAGGCGATAGCGATGCGGCGATTGATCGGGCCTTGCGACGCAGCTTGCTGGGAGAGGAGGCGTGATTGAGCATCTCGGGCCGGGGGTGGCCGGGGTAGATGAGGCAGGACGTGGCCCCTTGGCCGGGCCGGTGTTGGCGGCAGCGGTGATGCTGGCGCGGCCGATTGCGGGCTTACGCGACTCGAAAAAGCTCTCACCGAGCCGACGTGCGGAGCTCGCTGCGCGGATCCGCGCGGAGGCGCAAGCCTGGGCGATCAGTTCTGCCAGCACCTGGGAGATCGAACGCTACAATATCCTCGGCGCCACCCTCGCCGCCATGGATCGCGCCCTGCGCGCCTTGCCGCTGCGACCGCAGCGCATCCTGGTTGACGGCAATCGTCTCTTGTCCCATTGGCAGGCGGAGGCTATGGTAGGGGGAGACGATCGGGTAGATGCCATTGCCGCGGCCAGTATCCTGGCCAAAGAGGCGCGCGACCGGGAGATGCGCTTGCTCGATCAACACTACCCGTTGTACGAATTTGGCCGTCATCAGGCCTATGGAACGGCCGCGCACTTGCTGGCGCTGCGTCGTTTTGGGGTGACGTCATTGCATCGGCGGCAGTTTGCGCCAGTGGCAGCACTGTTGAGGAAGGAAGGATGAACCCGGGTTTTGTGCACCTGCATGTGCATTCGGAATATTCCTTGGAAGATGGGATCATCCCCATCAAAAAACTGGTGCAGCGCTGTGTGGCCCAGGGCATGCCCGCAATTGCCGTTACCGACCATGGCAATCTCTTCGCCTTGGTCAAATT
>JAWNZB010000074.1:0-11023 GCA_038447835.1 Candidatus Igneacidithiobacillus chanchocoensis
ACATCAGCCCAGCAGAAGCAGAGGAAAACTACTATGCTCAGTTGAAACTACCGATCTCAAAAGCAGCATGAGGAACGAATAAAGCCCTCCACAAAACTCGGGGGGATTCACTCCCTTCTCTATCGGAGCAATGGAGTCGATTAGTGCCTGACAATTTGCGTCGATCTTTCCGGCTGATAGAGCTTCTACCGAAGTTTCATAGCTAGAAAACCATACTAGTTTAAAATTGGCATGATATTTTTTAAAATAACCGTTATGCTCCGCCACATACCAAGCAACCCATCCTGGCCAGTTACTCAGCCCCAATGTTATCTCCGGAGTGGCGTATACCCCAGTGCTGCAGAGTAAGGTAGCTGCAACAGCACTCGCTAGCACAATCTTTTTCATCAGCAATTCCTCCAAAAAAAAGGAGATAGATCGCTCTATCTCCCGGGCTTTTATCCCTCCGTGAAGCTCTCCTGTGGAGAGCTGAAGCTCTCGGACCAAACGTCAACCGTTGTTGACTGGAACCCTAGCTCGTTTTTCATCTAGCAGTTATCATGCCCAAAATGACCAGGATGGGCGCCATCTGTCTTTAACCGCCATAGATGCTATAACTCTAGGCGGGAATTCAGAAAAATAGTGCACTGCGCATTTGGCTATATACGACGCATTCTGCAGCGTGGTGCATCGTATGTCGGTTCCTGCACGATATTGGTGCGATCCTGCACTCATTTTATGCGCGTTTTATAACCATTTATACGGTTAGTAGTATCTATTTATTTTATGTAGCGCAATCTCGTTCGACACTAGGGCACCTCCGATTAGCCCTCAAAAATCTGGCCACGCTGCATGACGGATCTGCCTAAGGCCGAATTGACTCATCCTGTTTGCTACCTATGAGAGGTAGTGTTGCGGCATCATGCTTTTACTCTAGTTCGCAGGCGGGGATGGAAGTGGGGAGGCACTTGAGCATGACAACACGGAAGGAATTGATCGCGGTACTGGGCAAACGGTACCGGAATAGTTCGCGAGCGGAGCGATCGGCGATCCCGGACCAGTTGGTGGAGATCACGGGCTACTATCGGAAGCACGCGATCCGATGTTTGCTGGGCGAGAGCTCTGGCGGGGTATGCCGGCGGCGTGCCCAGAGTTACGATGGGGCCGTGGAGCGAGCTTTGTGGTGTTTTGGGAGACCAGCGATCGCCTGTGCGGAAAACGTCTTCGGTCTATTCTGCCGACTCTCGTTGAGGATACAGAACGTCATGGGCATCTCCACCTGGACCGTCTAGTGCGGGAACGCCTGCTGCAGGTGAGCACCACTACCATCGATTGCATTCTAGCGCGGAACACCGCCCAGGACGGGACGCGTAAACGGCGTCGCTTGGGCATTGGTTCGGCGATCCGCCGGAGCATCCCCGTCCGTACCTTTGCGGACTGACACAACCCACCGCAGGGATTCCTGGAGATGGATATGGTAGAGCACTGCGGCTCTCGCAAGGTGGATGGAGACTTCATGCACAGCCTCGTGCTGACGGATATTGCCCCAGGCTGGACTGAATGCGTCGCTCTCCCCTGTCGCAATCAGGAGCTGATCGTGGAGGCCATTCGGGAAGTGGAACGGGTACTCACCTGTTCCCTATTTTGGGAATCGACACGGACAACGACAGCGACTTAGTAGGCTAAGCACTGTACCACTTCTGCCAGGATCGGGGCATCGATCAGACCCATTCCCGGGTCTACACTCCTGACCATCCTTGGCGTCGCTATCCCTCCGCAACATCCTCCTCAAAACCCTCTCCCTGACCCTACACCAGGGGACATCTCTGTTTTGCTCAAAAGGGGACATCTGTGAATTGGGCTGACATTTATGCCAGTCACGGTCCATTTCAGAGCAACCCATCCTAGTCCGACAGTTCATCAAACTTGGCCTTCATGGTCGGGTTACCGCGAGTGAGGCGTTTGATGGTCACGTTCTGTGCCTTATCGTTGGCGAGGCGTAGGTTGCGGTCGGTGCCCAGGAGGGCATCCTTGGTTTTCTGTAGATGGTCGATGGATTTGTCGATCTCGTCGATAGCGGTTTGAAATTTGCGCGCGGCAAGATCGTAATTTTTGGCAAAGGCATCTTTGAAGCCTTCAAGCTCGGCCTCGAAGTTGGTGATATCGATATTTTGCGCCTTAACAAGGGCCAACTCCTGGCGGTAGCGCAAGCTGTTGAGGGCGGCGTTACGCAGTAGGGTAATCATTGGCAGAAAGAATTGTGGGCGGATCACATACATTTTTGGATAACGGTGCGAGACATCGACGATGCCGGTGTTATAGAGCTCGCTGTCGGACTCCAAAAGCGACACCAGGACGGCATACTCACAGCCCTTTTCGCTGCGGTCCTTGTCGAGCTCCTTGAAGAAGTCCTCGTTGCGCTTTTTGCTAGCCGTGGTATCTGCCTCATTTTTCATCTCGAACATAATCGATACGATTTCAATGGGGAAGGCCGGAACGGTGCGTTCGAAATCACGGAAAACATAATCGCCCTTGCTGCCGGTGCGGGCATCGGTATCTTTCTCAAAATACGCACTGGGGAAGGCCGTGGCGCGGATTTGATTGAAGGTGACCTCGCAGTGCTGCTCTAAGGTTTCGCCCAGCATTTTGGTGGAGAGCCGGGCCTTCATATCGCGTAGGCGCTCGATGGCTTCGTCGCGGTCGCGGATCTGCGTCTGGTATCTCTCGACCAAGGCCTTTTCGGCCAATTCCTTTTCGAGAGCGGCGCGATCGAGGGCGGCACGCAGGGCGTCGCGTTCCTGCTGGATGCCTTCCAGAGACTCGCGGATGGCCAGGGCCTTGCTGGTATCGTGGGCTTGGACTTGGGCTTTGAGCTGCTGGATCTCGGCATCTTTTTCGGCGGCAACGCGCTGGAGTTGGTTGAGGAGCTTGGCCTCGGAGAGCTCCGATAGCGAAGCGATCTGCGCTCGAAGTTTGGCGATCTCTGCATCCTTGTCGGCCACGGATTGCTGGCGCTGTTGCTCCAGCTGCGCGCGGGCGAGTTGTAGTGCTGTCTCCTTGTCGCGCTCCGCCAGGGCCAGGCGTTCAGCGACCTGCTTGTTGAATTCCTTATCGCGCACCTGGCGCAGGATCTCGGCGTAGCCAGACTCATCGACCTGAAAGGCGGTATGACAGTGGGGACAGACAATTTCGGGCATGGTGCGGCTCCTTAGCGAATGCAGCCTTTGCCAAGAATGTCACATCGGGTAGCCCCTGAAAATGTACGTGGCAGGTGAGAAGGCCTACTCCCTGCGCGGGCCGGAGTCTGCTCGCTAACAGCCGCAACCCAAAATCTCTACTATTCTTGAGCAGAGACCTTTTTGCGCAACCAGGAGCCATTTATGCCGAAAAAAAAGCCATCTGACACCTTCCTTACGCCCACCTACGGCGGGCGCCATATGCTCGATCCCATCCCCAAGGAGCATCTTCCCGAGTCCGATCTAGAGCCTGCCGTTGCCTACCAGCTCATTCACGATGAATTAATGATGGATGGCAACGCTCGCCTCAATCTGGCGACCTTCGTCACCACATGGATGGACCCCGAGGCACGCAGCCTGATGGCAGAAACCTTCGATAAAAACATGATCGATAAAGATGAATATCCGCAAACGGCAGAAATTGAAAGGCGCTGCGTGCAAATCATTGCCCATCTTTTTCATGCCAAGGACAAGGAAAAGCCTATTGGCGTATCTGCCATTGGTTCCAGCGAGGCGGTCATGCTTGCTGGCATGGCGATGAAATGGCGCTGGCGGGCTTGGCGTAAAAAACAAGGAAAGGACGATACTCGGCCAAATCTGATTCTTGGTAGCAATGTGCAAGTGGTATGGGAAAAATTCTGCCGCTATTGGGATGTTGAGCCGCGCTACATCCCCATTCAGCAAGACCGCTATGTTATAGGTCCAGATGAGGTCGTTGCGCGTATGGACGAAAACACCATTGGCGTGGTTGCCATACTTGGCACGACATTTACCGGCGAATTCGAACCGGTGCGCGCCATTCACGACGCGGTTGTAGCAGAAAACAAAAAACGGGGTTTGCAAGTGCCCCTGCATGTGGATGCCGCTAGTGGTGGTTTTGTCGCTCCCTTTTTACACCCGGATCTACAATGGGATTTCCGCTTACCCAACGTTGTCTCGATCAACGTTTCGGGGCACAAATACGGACTGGTGTACCCTGGCATTGGCTGGGCTGTCTGGCGGGGCCAGGCATATCTCCCAGAGGAGCTGGTGTTTCATGTCAATTATCTGGGTGGAGACATGCCCACCTTTACCCTCAATTTTTCTCGACCTGGTAATCAGGTGGTGGGGCAGTACTATAATTTCCTGCGCTTGGGGCGTAGCGGTTACACGCGCATCATGAAAAACCTGCAAGATATTGCCGTATGGCTGAGCGGCGAAATTGCCAAAATGCAGCCCTTTCGTTTGCTCAGTACCGGTGAGAGCATTCCCGTTTTTGCCTTTCGCTTGGTCGACGCCACGCGCTATTCGGTGTATGACGTCTCCGAACGTCTCAAAACTCGCGGCTGGCAGGTTCCCGCCTACACCTTGCCCAAAAATGCGGAGAAATTGGCAGTCATGCGTATTGTTTTGCGCGAGGGATTTTCCCGCGATATGGCGGAGATATTACTGCGCGACCTGCGCGCAATCATCGATGAACTCGAATCGGACCCATCCCGGCATCCCAAGCAACCCGCTGGTGCGGTTTTTCACCATGGATGACAGAATAGCATCGCCAGGCCGCCAACCGGGACGACAAAACACCGAAGTCTGCCGATGGCTTCTGGAAGGCTATCGACGCGAAAACTGAGGAGCTTGGTCACTGTTATGTCATCGTTTGCACAAGATTTTCTGCAGCTGAAAGAAAAGCAACTGCAATTGCAGCGCCGAGAACCGTATCTGCGCAGTGCGATCATCACCGTTTTGGTACTCATCGCCTATTTCTTGGGCTATGGTCTGGATGAACTGGTACCCACCCATGTCACCGCGGCGGTTATTGGCGCCTTATGGTCAGCCGTCACGGTCTTGGCAGTTTTCAAGGACCACTGGCAAGAGACGCGGACGAGCTTCTGGGCCACCCTGAGCTCCGGCGTGCTTGGCGCCATCGCCGCGGTAATTTATCTGACCTACGTTCCCGCCAACATGGCCTCCCTGGCGGCAGTCATGAGTCTGTCTTTGCTGTTGAGCCAGCTCTTGGGATTTGCCGATCGCGGACGACAGGTCGTGTCGACCTTATTGTTGATTGTGATTTTCTCTCATTTGAATGCCAGCGCTCCTTGGCTCAACGCCAGCATGCGGATGGGCGAAGTGGTACTTGGCGCCGGTACCGGCCTGCTCGGAGGCTATCTGTTGCATGTCTACCATGCTTCCAACACTGCGCAGCAACCCCAGGCACAGACAACACAGGATAATCCGCGTTAGCGGAGTTGTTGTGCAAAGCTACCCGAACTTTGCGGCGCGGGCACCCTCTCAGGGGTTTGGCGTCTGCCGCGGCCACGGACCCGTATACCAAGGCGGAATGTTCGGAAGCCCATTGGACAGCACCGGAGGGCGCCGCGGTGGCGCTGGGGGGCGTTGCCAAAAATGCGGATAGGGTTGCACCGGCAGGTACAGCAAAGGCGAGCTCCGCTCTTCGTGAATGACCACGGGTGGCCTTGCGTTTGCTTCGAGAATGCTCAGCAAACGTAGGCGCGCGGCAAGAAGCTCTTCCTTGGCAATCTCCTTCTCGGCCGCCTGGAGCTTGTCATCGGGCTGTGAAGCCTGCGGCTGCACTGGCGGTGGCGGAGGTGCCGGTTGGGGAACAATTTTTTGCACCTGATACGATCCTGCCGGCGGTTGATCGCCGTAGCTGACTGCACCCGAAGGGGAAACCCAGCGATAGATCGTGGCGGCCGACACAGATACCGACGGCACCAAAAACAACGACATTAAAAGGCAACAGCCTCTACCGGCGGTCACGTTCCAGCCTTCTACAAGCGACAAAAAATACGGCATCCGCGTACTCGCTACCACGCAGAGCTTAGCGAATAGACTCTACTCCTATTGTCGCACTTTCCACAGCGCCAGCGAGATAACCAGGAAACGCCGTTGCCCATTCGCTGCCTATCCCGACAATCTTTCCTGCCCAGGGACCATGGGCCGGTGCGGCAACGGGAGTGGAAACATGCTCCATGGCCGCGTCTTCGTCGAGCGTCGTCGAGGTGAATGGATTCTCCGCCCAATCCTGAAAAAATTCCGCCACGGGCGTGGTCGCAGACGCCCCGAAGAGGCGGCCGAGTTGCCGGCGACACGCCTCCTGGAGAGTTTGCGCCGACATGCTGCGCCGAAGACGCGCCGGCATTCCCAAAAAACCGAAGAGTGCGCCGATGCCATCCGGCAAAGAGGCGTCGTGTATTTCCTGTAAGGGACCAACAGCGCTACGACCCTCGCCCGACAAACCTTGCACTCGCCAGAATGGCTTCTCGTACACGGCCAGATACTTGGCGTGGGGTGCCATCCAGGTAGGAGTGGCGGACCATTCCCGCCGCAGTGGCTCGGGCAGAGCCGGCGCAAAATGCAGACGCTCGATCGCCAAGCGCGGCGGCAGGGCGAGCAACACCTTATTTGCCTGCCAAACCGTCAATTCTCCATTTTCGCCAACCGTGGTAACGGCTACTTTTCCGCCAACGATCTGCAGCTCCTGCACTACTTGGCCAAAGTGCATGCGCTCGGCATCGAGATTTTTTTGCAAACCCTCCAGCAACGCTGCCATACCGCCCGCTAGTCGCCAGGATTGTGGTACCGAGCGGTAGCCGGGCATGTGCTGGGGTGGCGTCGCGTTTGATCGCTCGACGACCATGTTGCCGGTCTCGTACTGCGGGAAGGTCTCGAGCTGTCGTTGCGCAATGAGGCGCGCCAGGTCGCCCTGATATTCGGGCCAATACCAGCTTGGTCCCAGGTCGAAGCGTTGCGCGCAAGCACCACCAGGGGCAGCCACAGAAAGAATTCTACCGCCTGCCGTTTGCCTTGCCTCAAGCAGGCACCAATCTGCACCACGCTCCGTTAGCAGATGCGCCGCGTACAAGCCGCTGAGCCCCGCGCCAATGATGATGAACTCTGCCGATTGTGCCGACATCTTCATAAAAGAAGGTGCTTCTTTCTCAGTATCTCTTGTACTGGAGGTATTTTCCATTGAGGACAACCTGAATGCGATCTCCCTGCGGATCGCTCACCCGTTGTAGCTCCATGGTGAAATCTATGGCACTCATAATGCCGTCGCCGAATTCCTCGTGGATCAATTCTTTCAACGTTGGACCATACACTTGGAGAATTTCGTAAAAGCGGTAAATGGTAGGATCCGTTGGCACCGCTGTAGGCAAACCTCCTCGCATAGGAATCTCTTGCAGTAGATTTTCTGCCTCCGGCGGTAACTGCAGCAGCTGTACCGCCAGACTGGACTGTTCTGGGGTCAGGGGCATCTGTCCCAACAGTGCGGTCGTCCCCCATTCCCTGCTGACGCCCATGGCACTGCAGATCTGTGCCCAGGTCAAACCCAAGGCTCTTTTTTGACTTCTGACAAGAGCCGAAAGCTCGCTTCTGTCCATGCTGATCTCCCTATCGATCATTTCCTATTTACACTGTGGCGCAAAATGCGTTGCGCACGCAACGGAGAAAACGCCGCAATGTCACAAAGATCGCTGGTTGACCCGGGCCGACAGGGCCTCTGCAGACTCCTTGCGTTCGGAATAGCGAAAGGAGAATCGCCGTGCTCAGCGAGCCTTTTCGCGCGTCCATGCGCGAACGGCCTTGCGCTGGCGATTAGATGACAGGCCCCGGACGTCCCGGTCAGCTCGCGTATCGTCACGCCCTCGATGGGGCGCAGACGACACACGGCTTTCCCGTATGACTGGACGGCCACCATGCGGCACTGCACGCGCCTACACTCCCAGCTCTCGCGGTCGTTTCGGCGGATGCAGTACACCGCGTGCCCTGCCGGGGACTACTCGCCCTCGCTTTGCTCTCCAGGCGAGTAGCGATCGTCCATTCCCAGGGCCGTATGCCCTTGCTTTTTTGGGCAATGTAAGCCCAGGCTTCCTCCCATGTCGCAGCGCGAAATTTCATTTCCCCACGCTTGCTGCCGGCCACGCGAATCAGCGGGGTTTTGATGCGATTGGCACTATAGATCTGGCGCAGCCCAGACTGGCCTCGAGCACAGATTTTATCACCATTCAGCGTCGAGTTGGGGTTGCCGCCAAGCTTCATGATACGTTCTTGCCCCTTACGCTGTCCCACGGTTACCCGCAACGAACAAAACGACGAGCAGTAATTGCAAATGGAGTGGGCGAAGTGGTCTTCAGAATCCGGACGGGTCGGACCGGCAAGCTTGATCCAGTTGGGTCGGTACAAGGTGGCGCCGACGGCGCTCAATCCGGTGGTCTTGAGAAAATTGCGGCGGGTCATTTTAGGAAACTGCCAGCTCATTGGTTACTCCTTCTTCGGTGCACCGTTGCCTATTGCCCATGCGCCAATTACCGGAAGCAAACCGTAACCGTCATGGTGTTAGAATATTAGGATATAGTACTACTAATATCTTTCTTTGCAACAGTCCTCGTAACCTAAGACGAGCGTTCGCGGGTCAGCGTACAAGGTCCCCCTGTTGCGGCTTCGTAATGTATAACCAAATACTACCAACGGAAGTAACAGTTGTGATCGGCGACAAAAGGAGATGCCCCCCTCCAAATGCACTCTCTCCTTGTGCAACTTGCGACAAAACTTTTAGACTCCTTTTAGAGCAACAATTGGCCTAACTCTTTAAGTTGCATATAGCCAGCGACGAAGGTGACCGGCAATGAGGTGAAAGCAAAGGTATGGCTGGCGTCGAGAAGTTACGAAACCACAACATTGGGAAAAAGTACGATGGAGAGCTACCTGTGAATCAGGATCAAGGATCTGCCTCACGCCAACGCCGATCAACTGCGGGCGATGAGAACCGAACACTGGGCCGACTGACAGACTTCCGAAGCCACGCTTCCCATAACCCACTGGCGCACGCCGCGCCAACCATGACTGCCGAGGACAATAAGATCAGCACCAAGGCGCTCGGCTTCGGCAACAATCAACTCACTGATTCGCCTACCGCCCACATCCGTTTCTAGCAAGTAGGTCTCCACTGGCACGCCAAAGCCTGCCCCCTGGTCTTGTAGTTTGGCCAGCAGCTTATGTCCTTCTTCCTGCAGGAATTTGATCGATTCGGGCGTAGCGTAATATGCGCCAAAAATATCCACCACTGTCACAACCACCAGAGGGGATCCAGCAAACCGCGCCAGCTGAAAAGCTTGCTGCACCGCAGGTTCGGAGGCATCGCTTCCATCTGCCGCCAACAGGATCTTCTGCAACATTCTGCCTCCCAAGGCTTCCATCCAGCGTATGAGGAATACTAGTTCTTTGCCTTCGGTGAAGGTAGAGCCTACACTAAAAAGATGTTCTCATATGAAGATGTGCAGAAAGTGTCGTGACAATGGCAAGAACACGCAGACTTGGGGGAAGACGATGACCGCGAATCACTACATCCGCTTTTTTGATGAAATTGGTATGCAGGACGTGCCGCTGGTTGGCGGCAAGAACGCTTCGCTGGGCGAGATGTATCGCAAACTTTCGGCACAGGGGGTGCGCGTGCCCAACGGTTTTGCCATCACCGCCGATGCATATCGCACCATGCTCGACACCGCCGGAGCCTGGGACGCGCTGCACGAAGCACTCGACGGGCTTGACCCCGACGACATGCAAGACCTTGCGCGCCGTGGCAAGCGTGCACGCGAAATCGTCTACGGCGCCGGTCTGCCAAAAGACTTGGCCGCCGAGATCATTGCCGCCTACCGCAAGCTGCAGCAACAGTATGGCGAGGACGTGAGCCTGGCGGTGCGCAGCTCGGCCACTGCGGAAGACCTGCCGACAGCGAGCTTTGCCGGCCAACAAGACACCTATCTGAACATTCGCGGTGACGAGAGCCTGCTCGACGCCTGCCGCCGTGACTTTGCCAGCCTGTTCACCGACCGCGCTATTCATTACCGTGTCGATCAAGGTTTCGATCACTTCAAGGTAGCGCTTTCGATCGGGGTGATGAAGATGGTGCGCTCCGATCTTGCCGCCTCTGGGGTGATGTTTTCCCTCGATACCGAATCGGGCTTTCGCGACGTGGTGTTCATCACCGGCGCGTATGGACTGGGCGAAAACGTCGTGCAGGGCGCGGTCGATCCCGACGAGTTTTATGTGCACAAGCCGACTTTCAGCGCGGGGCACCGCGCCGTGCTGCGCCGCAGCCTCGGCGACAAGGCGGTCAAAATGATCTTTGTCGAAGGCGAGACGCGGCAGACCACGCGCAACATCCCCACGCCCAAGGCCGACCGCGAACGTTTTTGCCTCAGTGACACCGATGTGCTGGAACTGGCCGACGCCGCGATCAAGATCGAGCAGCACTACGGCCATCCTATGGACATGGAATGGGCCAAGGACGGCATCGACGGCAAAATCTATCTCGTGCAGGCGCGGCCGGAGACGGTGGCCTCGCAGCGCCGCGCCAGTGTGATCGAAAGCTACATCCTCGATGGCCAGGGCGAGCTGCTCGCCAAGGGCCGCTCCATTGGCGAAAAAATCGCCAGCGGCCGGGCACGGGTGATTGCCGACGTTGCCCATCTGCCCGACTTCAAACCCGGCGAAGTGCTCGTGGCCGACACCACCACACCCGACTGGGAGCCGGTGATGAAAACCGCGGCTGCCATCGTCACCAATCGTGGCGGGCGCACCTGCCACGCTGCCATCATCGCCCGCGAGCTGGGCATTCCTGCCGTGGTTGGCGCGGGCAACGCAACCAGCGCCGTGCCCAGCGGCGAGACGGTCACCATCTCCTGCGCCGAAGGTGATGCGGGAAAGGCCTACCGCGGCGCGGTACCATTTCACGTCGACAGACTCGAGGTGGGCGACATTCCGCGGCCTGCCACCGGCATCATGATCAACATCGGCAATCCCGAAAT
>JAWNZB010000186.1:0-2011 GCA_038447835.1 Candidatus Igneacidithiobacillus chanchocoensis
GAAGGCAATGAGATCGGCGTCATGGGGGCCGTAGGGGTGGCGGATATCCATCACCAGGATCAATCCGCGCAAACTGCCGCGCCGCCGCAGATATTGTTCCAGCAACGGCCCCCAGGAGCGCCGCAGTGCCTCGGGCACCTTGGCATACCCATAGCCAGGCAGGTCCACGAGGCGCTGACCCGGATCGAGGTCGAAAATATTGATGGCTTGGGTACGGCCCGGGGTGCGACTGACCCGCGCCAGGGCCCGGCGCTCGGTCAGCATATTGAGGGTGGATGACTTGCCGACGTTGGAGCGGCCAGCAATGGCCACTTCGACGCCATCATCGGCGGGTAACTGTTCCGCTCGGGTCACACTCAGGCGGTAGGCAGCCCGCCGTAGCGGCGCGAAACGAAAGGAATTGGGGTTGGTATGGTCCATGCTTAGAGCATAGTCGCCGCCTACCCCGTCTGGCAATGCGGACGCTTAAAAATGATACTTGTGGTGACTATGGCTTGGCCTTAGGCTGCTTCCAGCCTGTGCGTAACTTATTTTGAGAATCGGAAGAGGATCAGCGTTTGCAAGCAGCAGTGGAGCGGTCTGGCTGGCGGGTGCTGGTACAATTTCTCGGCTCGATGCGGCTGGCAGTGAGCCTGCTGGTGCTGCTCGCCATTGCCTCGGTGATCGGCACGATCCTCAGTCAGCAGCAACCCTACCAGAACTATGCCATTCAATTCGGGCCCTTCTGGTTTCAGGTCTATCGCGACCCGGGCCTGTACAATGTGTACCGCACCCTCTGGTACACCGCCATCGTTGCTTTTCTGGTGCTATCGACGGCGACCTGTGTGACCCGCAACAGCCCGCGCATGCTGCGCGAAATGCGCGAGTTTCCGATGCACCAGCACGACGCAGCGATTCTCGGTCAGGATCACTGGGTATGGATGGAAAGTGCCCTGCCGCTGGTGCAGGCACAGGAGCGGGTGCTGCAGGTCTTGCGCAGCGCTGGTTACAAGCCGCGGCTGGAGCAAAACGATGGCGACGTGGCCATCGCCGCGCGCAAGGGGCGCTATCATCGCCTCGGTTATTTCCTGACGCACCTCGCTATCGTCGTGATTTGCGGGGCGGCGCTCTACAATGCCGACGTGCCGGTGAAATGGGCAGAATGGCAAGGCACCCTGAAACCAGAGCAGGACTTTAATCTCCCGCTTTCGCAGATTCCGAAGACTGCGTGGATGTCGCCGCATAATCCGGCCTACCGTGGTATCATCACCCTGCCGGAAGGGCAGACGGCCAACGCGGTCTTTGAACTGGCGGGCAATGGCTATCTGGTCCAACCCCTGCCTTTCCGCATTCATCTGCAGTCCTTCCATATCTCTTTTTATTCGACGGGAATGCCCAAGGATTTCACTTCGCGTGTCGTCCTCTACAGCCCAGAGGGCAAGGTCCTCAAGGCCGGTGAGGTGCGGGTCAATCACCCCATATCCTATGAAGGTGTGGAGATTTTTCAGTCGAGTTTCAGCGACGGTGGCTCGTTGTTGCGCATGAAGACCTACCTGTTGGGGGCTCCGGGGACGGCACCGAGGGTATTGGAAGGGCGGGTCGGACAGACCTTGCACGCCGGCAATTCCGGCTATAGCGTCGACCTCAAGAATTTTGATCTCTATAACATCGTGCCCAAATCTGCCGTGGGTGAGAAGGCGACGCCAGATCATCCTACCCTCAACCTTGGTCCGAGTTTTACCTACATTGTTCGCGATCCGGCGGGCAAAGGGGCTGAATTCAAGACATATATGACGCCGATGCAGCGCGAAGGGCAGGGTTTTTTCGTGCAGGGGTATCGCAGCGAGTTCGGCAACGCCTATCAGTATGTCTACATTCCTACCGGTCCCAATGGCGGTATTGGCCTGTTTATGGACTATCTGGCGGCCTTGCAGGCTGCAGCGCGCAGCGGAACGGATGCCTCGCAGGCGATATTCGTGGACACCTTCCGTGAGGTGGTCGCTCGCGATGCCCCACAGATGAGTGCGGATGC